>DAOMFD010000100.1:0-6881 GCA_035429605.1 Steroidobacteraceae bacterium
CGGCGGCGGCGGATTCGGCGGCGGAGGATGGGGCGGCGGGGGCGGAGGCTTCGGCGGCGGCGGCGCGTCGGGGCGGTGGTAGTCATGGACTGGAAGCGCCTGTTCCGCCACCTGTTCGCCACGCGCGCCGACGTTCAGCGCGCTTTTCCTCCGGCGACCCTGTCGGAGATCGAAGCCGCGATCGCGCAAGCCGAACAGAGCCATTTCGGCGAGATCCGTATCGCGATCGAGGCGGGGCTGGACCCGGTCCACGCCTGGCGCGGCCGGACGCCGCGCGACCGTGCCCTCGAGGTCTTTGCCCGTCTCGGGGTCTGGGACACCGCGGCCAATAATGGCGTGCTGATCTACGTGCTGCTGGCGGACCGCGCCGTGGACATCGTTGCCGACCGGGGCTACGAGGGTCGCGTTTCGAGCGAGGAATGGGCCGCGGCCTGTCGCGGCATGGAGTCGAGTTTCGGCCGCGGCGAGTACCGGCAGGGTATGCTGAACGGCCTGCACCACGTCGGCGGGATCGTCGCCCGCCACTTCCCGGTCGCTGCGGGCCAGCGCAACCCGGATGAACTGCCGAACCGGCCCGTCGTTCTTTGAGGAGGGCTTGCTGCTTGATTCGTTTTGGAACCAACCGGTGGGTGACACCGTGCGTGCGCGCGGCGGCCGTCGCGTCCCTGCTCACGCTCGGCGGCTGCGCCCTCTTCGAGAAGCAGGCGCCGCCCCCACCGCCACCGCCTCCGCCGCCCCCTGTGGCGCAGGCGCCGCTTGCAACGCACCTGTTCAACTACGAGCCCGGAGTGACCACCGTGCTCGGCGAGGTGCAGGTTACGCACTCGCGTCACGAGGACACGCTCGCCGACATCGCGCGGCGCTTCGACGTCGGGTACGACGAACTGCACCGGGCGAACCCGGGCGTGGATCCCTGGCTGCCTGGCGAAGGCACGACGATCATCGTGCCGACGCAGTTCGTGATCCCGGATGGGCCGAGGGACGGCATCCTCATCAACGTCGCGTCGATGCGGCTGTTCTACTTTCCCAAGCCGGCCAAGGGCGCGCAGCGGGTCGTGGTGACCTACCCGATCGGCATCGGCAAGATCGGCTGGGCCACGCCACTCGGCACGACCAAGGTCGTCTCCAAGCGCGCGGGTCCCATATGGACACCGCCTGCGTCGGTGCGCAAGGAGCACGCGGCCAACGGCGATCCGCTGCCGGCACGCGTTCCACCCGGGCCCGACAATCCACTGGGCGCTTACGCGATGAACCTCGGCTGGCCGAGTTACCTGATCCACGGCACCAACAAGCCGCCGGGCGTCGGCATGCGCGCGAGCCACGGCTGCATCCGCCTCTATCCCGAGGACATCGAGTCGCTGTTCGGCGAGGTCGCGGTCGGAACGAAGGTGACCGTCGTCAACCAGCCGCTGCTCGTCGCGTGGCAGGGAGATAGCCTGTACGTGCAGTCGTTCCCGGTGCCGGTGGAAGGCGCGGACGACTCGAAGGCGCCGGAACCGGTCGTGTACGACGCCGCGACGGCGTCGCGCATCGCGAAGGCGGCGGGTGAGCACGGCGCAAGCGTCAATGGCCCGCTGGCGGAGCAGGTCGTGACGCAGGCGCGCGGCATCACGACGCCCGTGACACGCGCAGGACTGACCTTGCAGGCGTGGCTCGACGCGTCGAGACGCGTGACCAACACGGTGCCCGAAGGCTCGAACTGGGACGGCGTGGACGCGCCGGCCGGTGGCGGGGAGCAGTCTCGCGCGCAATGACTTGTGCTAACGTACGGCAGGGGCCAGCGGGAGCACCGGATTGCCAGAGTCGAACCTGAGCGGCATCGTCGTGGCTGAGGCGCCGGGCGCCGATCACGCCATCGCGAGGCTGCCGGGGTCCGCGTGCGCATTCGTCGGCCGCACGCTGCGTGGTCCGGTCAACCGGCCCGTTCCGGTGCGCAGCTACGCCGAGTTCCAGCAGGTGTTCGGCGGCCTCTGGCAGCCGAGCCCGATGCCCTACGCCGTCGAGCAGTTCTTCGAGAACGGCGGGCGCCACGCGGTCATCGTGCGCGTGGTGAACGGCGGGCGTCCCACGACGATCACGCTGCCATGCGGCGCTGCCGGGTCGCTCACGCTGGAAGCGCGCAGCCCCGGCTCGCGCGAGGCGCTGCGCGCATCCGTGGATTACGACAACGTCGGTGCCAACGAGGACGACCGCTTCAACCTCGTCGTGCAGCGCGTGCGCTCCGCCGGCTCCGAGCACATCGAGGACCAGGAGATCTTCCGTCGCCTCTCGACCGTGCCGGGTACCACGCGCTTCGTCACGACGGCGCTGCAGGAGTCGACGCTGGTGCGCGTGCGCGGCGACGTGCCGCCGGTGCGGCCGGAGCGGACGTACCGTGCCGGCGCGCGCCACCCGATCGGTTACGTGGACTCCAATGCGGACGGGGATGACGGCGAGCCGCTCACCGACTACGACCTGATCGGCTCGGCGGAGCGGGGCAGTGGCCTCTGCGCACTGCGGGCCAGCGACGAGTTCCACTTCCTCTACGTCCCGCCGCCCGCCCGCGACCGGGACGTCGGCCCCGGCCTGCTGGTGGCCGCTGCGGCGCTGTGTCGCGAACTGCGCACGATGCTGATCGTGGATCCGCCGGCTGCGTGGACCAGTTGCGATGCGGCCATCGCCGGCCTGCACGAACTCGGCTTCGAGTCCGACCACGCGCTCATGTGTTTCCCGCGCATCCTCGCCTTCGACCGGCTGCGCGGCCACTACGAATCCTTCGCCAACGGCGGCGCGGTCGCCGGAGTGCTCGCCCGGCTCGACGAGCAGCGCTCACCGTGGGAGGCGGGACCGGACGAGGAAGTGATCCTGCGGCCGGGCACGCGCGCCCAACTGGTGCTGACCGACTCCGAACGGACGCGGCTGCTCGCCCATGGCATCAACCCGGTGCAGTCCCTGCGTTCGGCCAACGCCACCGCTCCCGCGCTGCGCACGCTCGCGCGCGGGTCGGGCAACGGCCTCGACAGCGCGCTGCTCACTCGCCGCCGACGCGCGATGCTGGTGATGAACAGCGTCGAGCGCGGGACGCGCTGGGCGATGTTCGCGGCCAGCGATCGCAACACCTGGCACAAGGTGACGCGGCAGGTGCAGGATTTCCTCGAGCCACTGGTGGCAGCCGGGCTCTTTGGTCCCGCCGATGAGCCGGACGCGTGCTATGTGATCTGCGACGAGCGGGTGAACCCCCCGCAGGAGGTCGCGGCCGGGTGCGTGAGCCTGCTGGTCGGGTTGCGCGCGTCCCGCCCGGGCGAGTATTTCACGTTCCTGGTGACGCACTCCCCGGAAGGCAGCCGCGTGCGACCCGTGCGCTCGACGGTGCTGCCGGCCGGCACGCGCATGTCGGTGCCGGTCGCACCGGCGGAGCCGGAGTCTGCCGGAGAGGCGCATCGTCAGCGCACGGTCGCGCAGCAACTGTTCGGCTATTACCGCGAACCTCGACCAGTGCGACCGGCGCAGGCCGCGCTGGAATCAGCCCCGGGTCCCGCGCCGCTCCCCGAATCCGCCGCCGCCGGGCGTCGCGATCTCGAGGCGATCGCCCGGTTCTACCGCGACTTCCTCGGTCGCGGCCAGCCGTACTGAACGGCCGTCCCGGCGCCGCAAGCAGTTCTCCCCGGCGCTGCCGGGTGCGCCACCCGCGAGGCCGAAAGGCGCGACGCGCCGGTGATTGGAGAGAATCGCGGCCGTCATCGCCTCGCGAAATTCCACGCAGCGCACGAGGCCGTCGCCGCCCCGGAATGCCCCGTCGCCGCCCGATCCGCGCCGGATCGCGAATTCACGCAGCAGGACCGGGAAGCGGCCCTCCAGCACTTCCGGGTCCGTGAGGCGCGAGTTCGTCATGTGCGTCTGCACGCCGCTCGCGCCGTCGAAGCCGTCGCCCGCTCCGGAACCGCCCGCGATCGTCTCGTAGTACTGGTAGCGCTGGTTGCCGAACGTGAAATTGTTCATCGTGCCCTGCGCGGCGGCCTGCAGGCCGAGCGCGCCGTACAGCGCGTCCACGATGCACTGCGACGTCTCGACATTGCCAGCCACGACCGCGTGGGGGTACGCGGGATCGAGCATCGATCCAGGCGGCACGACGATCCTGATGGGTCTCAGGCAGCCGGCATTCATCGGGATCGGCTCGTCGATCAGGGTGCGGAACACGTAGAGGACCGCGGCGACCGTCACCGCGCGCGGCGCATTGAAATTGTCGTCACCCTGGGATGACGTGCCGGTGAAATCCACCGTGGCCGCGCCCACGGCCCTGTCCACCGTGACCGCGACCGCCACGCGCTGGCCGTTGTCCATCTCGTACTCGAAGCGGCCGTCGCGCAGGCGACGGATCGCGCGGCGCATGCAGGCTTCCGCGTTGTCCTGCACGTGACCCATGTACGCGAGGAGGGTGTCGAGCCCATGCTCGTGCGCGGCCCGCTCGAGTTCGCGTATGCCGCGGGCGTTGGCCGCAAGCTGGGCGCGCAGGTCGGCCAGGTTCTGGTCCGGGTTGCGCGCCGGCCACGCGCCGGCCGCGAGTTCGCGCCGGAAGAGCGCCTCGTCGAGCCGCCCGTCGCGGACGATCCGCACGGGCTCGATGAGAGCGCCTTCCTCGGCGATGCTGCGACTGTCCGGTGGCATCGAGCCGGGGGACCGGCCGCCGACGTCCGCGTGATGCGCACGCGACGCCGTGAAGAAATGCACGCGCCGGCCCTCCGCATCGAACACGGGCGTCACGACCGTGATGTCGGGCAGGTGCGTGCCGCCGTGATAGGGCGAGTTGAGTACGTAGGAGTCGCCGGGGCGCAGGTCGTGACCATGTCGCTCGATCACGGCGGCCACGCTCGCGCCCATCGAGCCGAGGTGGACCGGCATGTGCGGCGCGTTGGCGACGAGGTTCGCGTCGCCGTCGAAAATGGCGCACGAGAAGTCCAGGCGCTCCTTGATGTTCACCGAGGTCGCGGTCTGCCGCAGCACCACGCCCATCTGCTCGGCGACGTGCATGTACAGCGCGTTGAACACTTCGAGCCGCATCGGGTCAGCGGCTGCTCCTTTGTCGACGGTTTGCCTTCCCGCGGGCTGCCGGCGCGCGAGGACGACGCGCCCCGCGGCATCGACGCGGGCCGCCCAGCCGTCCGCGATCCAGACCGTCGCGCCGTGCTCGACGAGCAGCGCCGGACCGGTCAGTCGCTCGCCAACCTGCAGCTCGTCGCGCGTAAGCAGCGGCACGTGGTGCCAGGCACCGCGGGTCCAGGCCTCGACCCGCGGGATGCCGCCTGCGATTGCGTGGTCATCCGCCGCGCGTGGATGCCGGCGCCCGTCATCGTCGTGCGCAACGGCTGCGCCGTCGCGCTCGATGGCTTCGACGGAGCATTCCGCGATCACGACGTCGCCCTCGTCGCGGTAGCCGTACAGTGTCGCGTGGGCAGTCGTAAACTCGGCGCGCATCGCCTCAGCCGCGCCCCACGTGACCTCGATCGTCGAGTCCGAACCGGCGAATCGCAGGCTCGCGGCCCGCCGGACTTCGACGGCCGCCGGCGACACTCCCTGCCGCAGCAATTCGCGCGACGCCGCTTCCGCCAGGCTGTCGATCGTCGAGTCTGCGCGTGCGGCGCCCGCGCCGTCGCAGGTCTCGCCGACGCTTCTGCGCCGCATGCAGCGCCGCTGCGCGAGCCCGATTCCGTGCGCGGACAGCACGCCGGCGAGCGGGTCGAGCAGCATCGAGTCCATGCCGAGCGCATCCGCCACCGCGCATGCGTGCTGGCCGGCCGCGCCGCCGAAGGGCAGCAGCGAGAATCGCGTCGGATCCTGCCCCATGCCGAGCGCGAGTTCGCGGATCGCATTGGCCATGCGCGCGACGGCGACGGTGAGGAAAGCTTCCGCGAGTTGCTCCACGCCCATGGACGTGCCGTCGCGCGCCATCGCTTCCGCGATCTCGGCCAGCCTGGCGCGCGCGGACTCCGCGTCCAGGGATTCCCCGCCCGACGGCCCCAATACCCGCGGAAAATGCTCCGGCCGGATGCGACCGAGCACGACGTTGCAGTCCGTCACCGTCGCAGGCCCGCCGCGGCGGTAGCAGGCGGGCCCGGGATCGGCGCCCGCCGAATCGGGACCGGCCTGCAGTCGGCCGTCGGCGTAGCGGACGATGGACCCGCCACCGGCCGCGATCGTGTGGATGTCCATCATCGGGGCGTGCAGCCGGACGCCGTCGATTTCCGTCGCGTAACGCCGGGGCAGTTCGCCGGCGTACAGGCTCACGTCGGTGGACGTGCCGCCCATGTCGAAGCCGATGAGGCGCGCCGCGCCGCAGGCCGCCGCGACGGAAGCGAGGCCCACGACGCCGCCGGCGGGTCCCGACAGCACGCCATTGATGCCGCGGAAGCCGTCCGGATCGACGAGCCCACCGTTGCTTTGCATCAGCAGCAGGGGTGGCTGGCCGTGGCTTTCCGCGAGTTCCTGCCGGAACTGCCGCACGTATCGATCCAGGACCGGCGACAGGTAAGCGTCGGCGACCGTGCTGTCGCCCCGTGCGACGAGCCCGGTGAACGGCGCGGCCTCGTGCGACACGACGACCTCGCCGAAGCCGGCGTCGGCGGCCAGGCTCGCCGCAATCTCCTCGTGCCGCGAATTGCGCAGGCTGTGCAGGAACACGATCGCGACCGAGCGCAGGCCGTCATGCCGCGCGGCGACGAGCGCATCGGCGAGCGAGCGCTCGTCGAGTGGCTCGAGCACGGCACCGCTCGCATCGACCCGCTCGCTCGCCTCGATCACCGCGGAGTACAGCATCGCGGGCAGCTGGATCGCGCGCGCAAAGATGTCGGGCCGGTTCTGGTAGCCGATGCGCAGGGCGTCGCCGAAGCCGCGCGTCGTGACGAGCA
>DAOMFD010000101.1:0-6872 GCA_035429605.1 Steroidobacteraceae bacterium
ACGGCGTATGCACCGTGAACACGTTGAACTGGTGCACCTTGCGGAACTCGGCCATGAGCGCCGCCGGGCCGACCACGTAACCGATCTTCCAGCCGGTGATGTGGTAGGTCTTGCCGAAGCTGGAAACGACGATGCTGCGCGGCGCCAGTTCGGCATGGCCGCATGCGCTGGCGTGCCTTTCACCGTCGAACACGATGTGCTCGTAAACTTCGTCGGAGAGCACGACGATGTCGGTGCCGCGCAGCAATTCGGCCAGTTTTTCGAGGTCGACCGCAGTCAGCAGGCTGCCGGTCGGGTTATGCGGCGAATTGATGACGATCATCCGCGTCTTCGGCGTGATCAGGGCGGCCACCTGCGCCCAGTCCGGCGCGTAATCCGGGAATTGCAGCTGCGCGAAGACCGCCGTGCCGCCGACGGTTTCGATGGCCGGCACGTAGGAGTCGTACACCGGCTCGAAGACGATCACCTCGTCGCCGGGGCGGACGAAGGCGGCAACCGCCGTGAAAATCGCCTGCGTCGCGCCGGCGGTGACCGTCACCTCGCTCTCGGGGTCGAAACGCGTGCCGTAGAGCGCCGCCACCTTGTCGACGATCGCCTGGCGCAGTTCCGGCATGCCGGCCATCGGCGCGTACTGGTTGCGCCCGGCACGCATGTGGCGATCCATGGCGTCGAACAGCGCCGGTTCCGCCTGGAAATCGGGAAAGCCCTGCGACAGGTTGATCGCCCCGCACTCGGCCGCGAGGCGCGACATCACGGTGAAGATGGTCGTGCCGACGTTCGGCAGCTTCGATTCCGGCACCACGCTCATGCCGAGTTGCGCCTCGGTCCCGGATGGGAGAGGGTTCTGGAGACACGCCGCAAGTACGTCCATGTAGGCTCGCACGCGGCGTCCATGCCGCGTGACGGTCTCCAGAACCCTCTCCCATCCGGAACCGCAACGGCGCCTGGCGTGCGCGTCACGCGATCGCGGGATCGGTGCGAGCGCTTCGGGTCCGAGACGATTCGGGAGGCCGTCACGCGGCATGGACGCCGCGTGCGAGCCCCCAGGGATGGGTTCACGGCGTGCCTCCCGAATCGTCCCCGGCTCGCGACCAGCGCACACCCAGGTAGGCGGCCCTCATGCGGAAGCCGCGGCGAGCGCCGCGCCAATGATGCCGGCGTCGTTGCGGAAGTGAGCGGGCACGATCTCCGCGCGGCTCGTGAGCAGCGAGCCGAAGCGCTCCCAGTTCTCCGTGACCCCGCCACCGATGACGAACAGGTCCGGCCAGAGCAGCGCGTGATACGCGGCGAGCACCTCGTTGACCGCCGCGGCCCACTCGCTCCAGTCGAGCCCGCGATCCGTCCTGACCTTCGCCGATGCGCGGTGCTCGGCTTCCAAGCCCCGGACCTCGAGGTGACCGAGTTCCGTGTTGGGCACCAGCCTGCCCTCCGTGAAGATGGCCGTGCCGATACCCGTACCGAGCGTGAGGAACATCACGGTGCCGGCTCGCCCGCGACCCGCCCCGAGCGACATCTCCGCGATACCCGCGGCGTCGGCGTCGTTGAGAAAGGCGACCCGGCGACCGAGCCGCGCGCCGAGCAACGCCCGCGCATCCGTGCCGATCCAGCGCCGGTCCACGTTCGCCGCGGTGCAGGCGATGCCGTCCTTTACGACCGATGGAAACGCAAGGCCGACCGGCCCGGCGGAGGGCAGCTCCCTCGCCATGGCGGCCAGCAACTCGATCACGTCCTCGGGAGTCTTCGGCGTCGGCCGCTTCGGGGTCTCGCCGACCAGCGTGCCCACCGCAACGTCCACCAGCCCCGCCTTCACGAATGAGCCGCCGACGTCGAACGCAAGGACGGGCGACCCGGGCATCGAGTCAGGCCTTCTTGAGGCTTTCGATCATCTGCTGGTTGGCCGCCAGCGCCATCTGTGCGTCGCGCTCCCGGACCTTCTGCTGCCGCGCCATCATGATGCCCGCAACCGTCATCCCGATCGCCACCGCGGTCACCACGATCGTCGCCAGCGCATTGATGTCCGGGCTCACCCCGAGGCGAACCTTGGAGAAGATCACCATGGGCAGCGTGCTCGAGCCCGGTCCCGCCACGAAGCTCGTGATCACGAGGTCGTCGATCGAGAGCGTGAACGCCAGCAGCCAGCCGGAAAGCAGCGCGGGGAAGATGATGGGCAGCGTGATCAGGAAGAAGACCTTGGCGGGTCGCGCGCCGAGGTCCATGGCCGCTTCCTCGAGCGAGTCGTCCATCTGCGCGAGGCGCGACTGCACCACGACCGTCACGTACGCCATCGTGAAGGTGATGTGGGCGATCACGATCGTCGTCATGCCGCGGCCCGCCGGCCAGCCGATCAGCTGCTCCATCGCCACGAACAGCAGCAGCATCGACAACCCCGTGATGACTTCGGGCATCACCAGCGGTGCCGTCGTCAGGCCGGAGAGCAGCGTGCGGCCGCGGAACGGACCGAAGCGCGCCAGCGAGAGCCCGGCCAGCGTTCCCAGCACGACTGCGATCGTGGCGGTCACCGTCGCAACCTTGAGGCTGAGCCAGGCCGCGCTCAGGATCTGGTCGTTGTGGATCAGGGCCGCGTACCACTTGGTCGAGAAGCCGGCCCACACGGTCACGAGCTTCGACTCGTTGAACGAGTAGACGACCAGCGAGACGATCGGGATGTACAGGAACGCGAACCCGACGACGAGCGAGAACAGGCGGAACCAGGAGCGACCCTGCATCATCGGTGCAGCCCTCCGCCCGCCTCGGCGTCCTGGGCACGCTGGTAGTACATGATCGGGATCACCAGGAACATGAGCAGCGCGATCGCCACCGCGCTCGCGACCGGCCAGTCACGGTTGTTGAAGAACTCGGTCCACAGCACGCGGCCGATCATGAGCATCCCGGGGTCGCCGAGCAGCGACGGGATCACGAACTCGCCGACCGCCGGGATGAACACCAGCAGGCAGCCGGCGATGATGCCCGGCGTCGAGAGCGGCACGGTCACCTTGTAGAACGCCTGCCACGGCTTGCAGCCGAGGTCCGCAGCCGCCTCGAGCAGCGTCAGGTCCATCTTCTCGAGGTTGGCGTACAGCGGCAGGATCATGAACGGCAGGTAGGAATAGACGATGCCGATGTACACGGCGAGGTCCGTCTGCAGGATGACCAGCGGTTCGTCGATGACGCCGAGCCAGATCAGCAGGTTGTTCAGCAGCCCGTTGTTCTTGAGGATGCCGATCCACGCGTAGACGCGCAGCAGGAACGACGTCCAGAAAGGCAGCACCACCATCAGCATCAGTACGTTGCGCGTCGAGGGCGTGCTGCGCGCGATCGCATAGGCGATCGGGTAGCCGATCAGCAGGCACAGCAGCGTCGAGATCCCGGCCACCTTGATCGAGTTGAGGTACGCCTTCCAGTACAGGTCGTCCTGCACCAGGAACAGGAAGTTGCCGACGTTCAGCTTGACGGCGACGACCTTGTCGGAGGCCCAGTTGAGCAGCGGCTCGTACGGCGGCATCGCGATCACCGCGCTGGAGAAGCTGATCTTGAGCACGATGACGAACGGGACCAGGAAGAACAGCACCAGCCACAGGTAAGGCACCGAGGTCACGGCGCCGCGCCCGGTGATCCCGAGCCGCTTGAGCACGCGCTTCACTTCAGCACCACCACCGGGCTCTCGGCGTGCCAGCTCAGGAACACGCGTTCGTCCCACGTGATGCGGTCGTCGGCGTGGCGGTGGATGTTGGGCTGCGTGACGCGCACCAGCTTGCCCGACTCGAGCTTGAGGATGTAGATGGACATGTCACCCATGTAAGCGATGTCGCGCACGACGGCACGGGTCCAGTTGTCGGCCTGCGCCGGCTTCTCGCGCGACAGGTGGACCTTCTCGGGGCGGATGGCGGCCCAGACCGTCGCGCCCGGCGCCGAGCTCACGCCGTGGTCCACGTAGATCGGGGCGTCGAGGTCGTCGCACTGGATCCGCACGTACGACGGCTCATCCTCCGTGAGCTTGCCCTCGAACATGTTCACCGACCCGATGAACTCGGAGACGAAGCGCGAATTCGGGTACTCGTACATCTCGGTGGGCGTGCCGACCTGCACGATCTCGCCGTGGTTCATCAGTCCGATGCGTGTCGACAGCGTCATCGCCTCCTCCTGGTCGTGCGTCACCACGATGAAGGTGACTCCCAGCGTCTCCTGGATGTTGATGAGCTCGAACTGGGTGTGCTCGCGCAACTTCTTGTCGAGCGCCGCCAGCGGTTCGTCGAGCAGCAGCAGTTTCGGCTTCTTCACCAGCGAGCGGGCCAGCGCCACGCGCTGCCGCTGCCCGCCCGAGAGCTGGTGCGGCTTGCGCTTCGCGAACTGCGAGAGCTTCACCAGGTCGAGCATGTCGCCGACGCGCTTGGCGATCTCGGCCTTCGCCAGGCCCTCCTGCTTGAGCCCGAACGCGACGTTCTGCTCCACCGTCATGTGCGGGAACACCGCATAAGACTGGAACATCATGTTGACCGGCCGTTCGTACGGCGGGATGGTCGTCATGTCGACGCCGTCGATGTAGATCCTGCCCGATGTCGGTCGCTCGAACCCGGCCAGCATGCGCAGCAACGTGGTCTTGCCGCAGCCGGAGGCCCCGAGCAGGCAGAAGATCTCCTTCTTGTAGATCTCGAGGCTGACGTCGTCCACCGCGACGAAGTCGCCGAATTTCTTGGTGACCTTCTCGATGCGCACGTAGGGCTTCGCATCGGGGTCGTTCCAGGGCTCGAATTTCAGCTGGGTCGCGCGCGGTGAAGTCGCCATGTCGCCTCGGGCTTCTTGGGTCGGTGCGGCCGTCAGCCCGGGTTATAGCCCAGGGCCGCGGACGATGGGCAGGCCTCGAACGAACGCGGGGCGGACGGAGTTGTGCTCCGGCCGCCCCGCGTGGATTCCATTCGTCCTGGCCTTACTTGCCGGTCATGAACCGCGTCCAGGCGCGGTTCAGCTCGCGCGTGAACTCCTGCGACCGCGCGAGGTTCGGGAACAGCTTCGCCATCACCTCGGGCGGCGGGTAGACACCCGGGTCGTTGTGCACGGCCGGATCGAGGAATTCGATCGACGCGGCGTTGCCGTTGGCGTAGTGGACGAAGTTGGAGTTCGCCGCCGCCACCTTCGGCTCCATCATGAAGTTGATGAAGGCGTGCGCGTTCTTCGGGTGCGGCGCGTCGGCCGGGATGGCGTACATGTCGAACCAGATGATCGTGCCGTCGGTCGGCACGTTCATGCCGATCTCGACGCCCTGCTTGGCCTCCTCGGCACGGCTGCGCGCCTGCAGGATGTCGCCGGACCAGCCGAGGACCAGGCACAGGTCGCCGTTCGCCAGCGCGTCGATGTACGGCGAGCTGTTGATCGTCTTGATGTACGGCCGGATCTTCATCAGCGTGTCTTCGGCGAGCTTCAGGTCGTCGAGGTTCTCGCTGTTCGGGTCCTTGCCGAGGTAGGCGAGCACGATGCCGACCACCTCGTCCGGGGCGTCGAGCACGGAGACGCCGCAGCTCTTGAACTTCGACACCCAGGCCGGATCGAACATCACCTTCCAGCTGTTCAGCGGCGCATCCGGCGCCACCGCCTTGGCCTTCTTGACGTTGTAGCCGATCGCGTCGGTGCCCCACATGTGGTTCACCGCGTACTGGTTGCCCGGGTCGTGCTTCGCCACGCGCTCCAGGATGTTCTTGTCCAGGTACTTCCAGTTCGGCAGCAGCGACTTGTCGAGCTTCTGGAACACGCCGGCCTTGATCTGCAGTTCGAGGAACGAGGCCGAGGGCACCACGACGTCATAGCCGGTGTTGCCGGCGAGGAGCTTGGTCTGCAGCACCTCGTTGTTGTCGAACACGTCGTAGTTGACCTTGATGCCCGTCTGCTTGGTGAATTCCTCGAGCATCTTCGGGTCGATGTAGTCCGACCAGTTGTAGACGTTGACGACTTTCTCCTCGGTGTTCGCCGGAGCGGCGGCCTCGGGCTTGGCCGCCTCGGCGGCCGGCGGCGCCTGCTCCTGCTTCTTGCCGCAACCGACGAGCGCGAGTGCCGCCGCCAGGCCGACGAGCCCGGCGCGAAGATTGAGTTTCATCGTGTTACCCCGTATGTCGATGTGCATCGGCGCGGCCGGCGAGCCGCTCCCCTTGAAAGCATGTATATCGCACCGGACGGGGCTAGACAAGGAATGGCCAGCCCCGCTCCCCCCGGGCCGTCACTCAGAGCCGGCCCTCTGCCCGGCACCGCTCGAGTGTCAGGTCCAGGCACTTCCAGGCCTTCTCCGCCAGCTCGTCGATCTGCTCGCGGCTGATCACCAGCGGGGGCGCAATGATCATGGTGTCGCGCACGGCCCGCATGATGAGCCCGTTCCCGAAGCAGAAGTCCCGGCAGATCGTGCCGACTTCCCCTCGCTTGTCGAAGAAGCGACGGCCGTGCTTGTCGCGGACCAGCTCCAGCGCCCCGATCAGGCCGATCGACCGGGCCTCGCCGACCAGCGGGTGTTCCGACAGCGCCCGCCACTTCGTCGCGAGGTACGGACCCGTCTCGTCGCGGGTCCGCGGCACGAGCCCCTCCTGCTCGATCAAGGTCAGGTTGACGCTCGCCACGGCGCAGGCGGCCGGGTGCCCCGAGTAGGTGTAGCCGTGCGCGAATTCGCCACCCTTGTCGATCAGGACGTCCGCGACACGGTCCGCGACCATGACGCCGCCGATCGGCAGGTATCCCGACGACAGCCCCTTGGCGATCGTCATGAGGTCCGGCCGCAGGCCATACAGGTTGGTGCCGAACCAGTGGCCGGTGCGGCCGAAACCGCAGATGACCTCGTCGGCGACGAGCAGGATCCCGTGGCGGTCGCAGATCTTCTGGATCTCCGGCCAGTAGGT
>DAOMFD010000102.1:0-3343 GCA_035429605.1 Steroidobacteraceae bacterium
TTCCGGGACCACATCCTGCCGGACCGCATCCACCTGCTGAACGTGTCGTTCCTCGTGCCGAGCATGCGCCGCAACTTCGGCGGCTGCGCCGGCAACATCGCCTACAGCCTGCGCCTCCTCGGCGGCCAGGGCATCCCGATGGCGACCGTCGGCCACGACTTCGGGCCGTACGGGCAATGGCTGCGCGAGCGCTCGGTGGACGTGTCGCAGCTGCGCGTGGTCGACGGCGAGTACACGGCCCAGGCGTTCATCACCACCGACCTCGACGACAACCAGATCACCGCATTCCACCCCGGCGCGATGAACCAATCGCACCGTAACGAGGTCTCACAGGTCACCGGCTGCTCGATCGGTCTGGTGGCCCCGGACGGACGCGAGGGCATGGTGCAGCACGCCGCGCAGTTCGCGGCGGCGGGGATCCCGATGTTGTTCGACCCGGGCCAGGGATTGCCGATGTTCGACGGTGCGGAACTGCTCGATTTCATTTCCAAGGCGACCTGGGTCGCCGTGAACGACTACGAGGGCCAGCTGCTGTCGGAGCGCACGGGCCTGTCGCACACCGAGATCGCGAACCGGGTCCAGGCGCTGATCGTGACCAAGGGCGCGGAAGGCAGCGTGATCCACGCCGCCGGCCGAGAGTATCGGATTCCCGCTGCCCGGCCCGACGCCGTGGTGGACCCCACCGGCTGCGGCGATGCCTATCGCGCCGGGCTGCTCTTCGGCCTCATGAACGGGCTCGACTGGGAAACGACGGGACGTATCGCTGCGCTGCTGGGCGCGATCAAGATCGCCCACGCCGGCACGCAGGCGCACTCGTTCACGATGGACGAATTCGGCGACCGGTTCCGCGCGGCATTCGGTCGCGCGCTGTGACCGTGCGTCGCATGCGTGCCCTGGCGCTGGCGGTGCTCGTCGCCGCCGCGGCCGTCCCGCGGCTCGCAGCCGCCGAGAGCCAGGTCTGGGACAAGACCCTGGCGCGAGTCGCGCCGTCGGTCGTCTCCATCCAGATCGACCAGGCGCGCGCGTTCGACACCGAGTGGAATGAGTCCAGCCAGGCGACCGGCTTCGTGGTGGATGCCGAGCGTGGCCTGATCCTCACCAACCGCCACGTCGTGACACCCGGGCCGGTGATCGCGACGGCCGTGTTCCAGAACCGTGAGGAAGTGGAGCTCAAGCCGGTGTACCGGGACCCGGTGCACGACTTCGGGTTCTATCGCTACGATCCGTCGAAGCTGCGGTATGCGAAGCCCGCGTCGCTGCCCCTCGACCCGGCCGGTGCGCGCGTCGGCGTGGAGATCCGCGTCGTGGGCAACGATGCGGGCGAGCAGCTTGCGATCCTCGGCGGCACGATCGCGCGCCTCGACCGTGACGCTCCCGACTACGGGGTCGGCAAGTACAACGACTTCAATACGTTCTACATCCAGGCGGCGTCCGGAACCTCGGGCGGCTCGTCGGGCTCGCCGGTCATCGACATCCGCGGGCACGTAGTTGCACTGAATGCCGGGGGCAGCACGGGCGCCGCTGCGAGCTTCTTCCTGCCGCTCGGGCGCGTGCAGCGCGCGCTCGACCTGATTCGCGAAGGCAAGCCGGTCACGCGCGGTACGCTGCAGACCATCTTCAAGTACACGCCGTACGACGAACTGGTGCGGCTGGGACTGAGGCCGGAGACCGAGGCGGCCGCGCGGCGCGCTGCGCCTGGTCTCACGGGCATGCTCGTCGTGTCGGAAGTGCAGCCGGGATCGCCGGCGGACGGCCAACTCCAGCCCGGCGACATCCTCGTCAAGGTGAACGGCAAGCGGGTCGCCACGTTCGATCCATTGGCTGAGACGCTGGACTCCTCCGTTGGCCGCACGGTACACGTCGAGGTGGAGCGCCTCGGCGCCACGCTCGAGCGCGACCTCGTCGTGCAGGACCTGGCTTCGATCACGCCCTCGCGGTATCTGCAGTTCGGCGACGCCGTCGTGCACGCCCTGTCGTGGCAGATGGCGCGACACATGAATGCGCCGGTGCGCGGGGTGTTCGTCGCCAATCCCGGCTATTCGCTGGGCGCGGCCGGGGTGCCGCGCGGGGCCGTCATCAGCAGCGTGGCCGGGCGCCCGGTGGAGACGCTGGACGACTTCGAGCAGGTGATCGCCGGTCTTCCGGACGGCGAGCGGGCGGCGCTGCGCTACTCGACGCTCGACGACCCGAAGGGCAGCGAAACGCGCGTGATGCGCATGGACTGGCAGTGGTTCCCGGCGCAGGACTGCACGCGAGACGACGCGGCCGGCAACTGGTCGTGCCGCGACCTCGCGGCGCCGACTGCGGCCGCCGCCGAGGCGCCGGCGCGGACGTCGTTCGCGACGACCGGAGACGCCGTCGTCGATCGGCTCGCGCCGTCGCTGGTCCTGGTGAACTTCGACATGCCGTACTCGGTCGCGGGCGTCACCGAGCGCAGCTACCACGGCACGGGCCTGGTCGTGGACGCGAAGCGGGGCCTCGTGGCGGTGGATCGCAACACCGTGCCCGTCGCGGTCGGCGACGTGAGGCTCACGTTCGCGGGCTCGGTCGAGGTCCCGGGGCGGGTCGAGTACGTGCACCCGCTGCACAACGTCGCCATCGTCTCCTACGACCCGGCGCTGGTCGACGGCACGCCGGTCCGGACCGCGTCACTCGACCCTCGTCCGCTCGAGGCGGGCGAGGCGGTGACGGTCGTGGGCCTGACCGGCGATTCGCGCGTGCAGTCGCTCGCGACGACGGTCGCAACCGTGGACGACGTGGCCTTCCCGCTGTCGCGGACACTGGAATTCCGGGAAGCCAACCTCGAGGTCGGCACGCTGGTCAACGGCCCCACGACGTTCGACGGCGCCATCGTCGGACGCGACGGGCGCGTTCGGGCCATGTGGGCGAGCTTCGCGTACGAAGGCGGGCGGGAGCTCTCGCAGGTGAGCCGGGCCATGCCGATCGACATCGTCGAGGAGGCGGTCGCGGCGGCGCGCGGCAAGCCGCTCTATTCGCTGGAAGTCGAATTCGACACGGTTTCCATCGCCGAGGCGCGCAAGCTCGGGTTGCCCGCCGACTGGGTGGTGAAACTGGAGAAGGACAGCGGCCCTCACCGCCAGGCACTGCGCGTCACGCGGGTGGTGGCGGGCTCGCCGGCCGCCGCGGTCCTGCGTCCCGGCGACCTGCTGCTCGCAGTGAACGGACGCGCGGTGAGTCGCTTCCGCGAAGTCGAGCTTGCGACCCAGTCGCCCTCCGTGGGACTGACGGTGCTGCGCGACGGGAAGGAGGCCCAGCTCGACGTCGCGACGGTCGCGCTCGGCGGCAAGGACATCGACCGGCTGCTCATCTGGGCCGGGGCGAC
>DAOMFD010000102.1:3443-6820 GCA_035429605.1 Steroidobacteraceae bacterium
TGCCGCAGGATGAGATCGACCGCGCCGTGGAGGCGCTGCGCGAAGGCGAGGTCATCGCCTTTCCGACGGAGACCGTCTACGGCCTGGGGGCCGACGCCCAGAATTCGGCCGCGGTGACCAGGGTCTACGAGCTCAAGGGCCGGCCGCGGACCCACCCGCTGATCGTGCACATCGACCATCCGCGGATGCTGGAGCGCTGGGCCCTGTCGATTCCGCCCGCTGCCGAGGCGCTGGCGGCCAGGTTCTGGCCCGGGCCGCTGACGCTGGTCCTGCGCCGCGCGCCGGCCGTGGACCTGGGCGTGACCGGTGGACAGGACACCGTTGCGATCCGCGTCCCGGGACACCCGGTGGCCCAGCAACTCCTGCGTGCTTTCGGGAGCGGCATCGCCGCGCCTTCGGCCAACCGTTACGGCCACGTGAGCCCGACGCGCGCGGAGCACGTGCGCGACGAGTTCGGCACGGCGGTGCCGCTGATCCTCGACGGCGGGGACTGCAAGATCGGCCTGGAGTCCACGATCGTCGACTGCGTGGACACCGTGCCGCGGGTACTGCGGCCGGGATTCATCACGCTGTCACAGCTGCGCGCGGTCGTGCCCGAGATCCAGGGACGGGCCGACAGCGAATCGCCGCGCGTGCCGGGGTCCGACGTCAAGCACTATGCACCCACGACCCCGCTCAGCGTCGTCCAGAGCGCCACGCTCGAGGAGGTCGTGAGCCAGCTCACCGGCGATCACGCCCGGGTCGCGGTGCTCGCGACCCGCCCGCCGCGGACGGCCAACAAGTTCATGACCTGGGTCAACGCGGGGCGGCGCGCCGACACTTATGCGCGGGAGCTGTACGTGAACCTGCGCACGCTGGACAAGTCCGGCGCGAGGGAGATCCTCGTCGAGGCCGTGCCGGAGGGCGAGGCCTGGGACGCCGTGCGCGATCGCCTGCACCGAGCGGCATCCGCCGAGAACGTGGTCACGGTGGATCCGGATATCGCTGCCTTGAGGGCGGATCTCGGCGAGGACGTTGGGCCATCATGACGCCAGGGCCCGGTATGCCGGCCGAGTCCCGTTTGTGAAGCGCGTGTTGCCGCCCAGGTCGCGGCGCCGAGCGCGGCCGCGGATCACGCCGAGTGAACTGCGCAGGCTCGCGCGCAGCCATGGGACGCCGTTGCTCGTCATCGATTGCGAGGCGATCCGCGCGCAGTACTCGTCGTTGTCGGCGGCGCTGCCTGGCGTCGCGCTGCACTATGCGCTGAAGCCATTGCCGTTCGGCCCGGTGGTCGCGGCGCTCCGCGACCTCGGGTCCGGATTCGACGTCGCGACGACGGGCGAGATTGCGCTCGTGCGTGCGCAGGGCGTCGCCCCCGAGCGCTGCATCCACACGCATCCGATCAAGACCCACAGGGACATCGCCGCGGCGCTGCGCTTCGGGATCCGGACCTTCGTCGCCGACAACCCGGACGAGCTGCGCAAGTTCGCCCGCCACGCCCGCCGGGCCGAGGTCCTGCTGCGGGTGTCGTTCCGCAATCCCGCGGCGGTCGTGGACCTGTCGCGCAAGTTCGGCTGTGAGCCGGCGGCCGTGCTGCCGCTGCTCGAGGTGGCACGCGGCCTCGGCGTGCGGGTGCGCGGCCTGTCGTTCCACGTCGGCTCGCAGGTCGCGGACCCGACGCGTTTCGTCGAGGCGATCGACGCGTGCCGCGAGATCATGCTCGAGGCGCGGGCCGCCGGGCATGCGCTCGACGTGCTCGACATCGGCGGCGGCTTCCCGGTCGCCTACGGCGGCAGGCTGCCGGGCATCCGCGAGTTCTGTCGCCCGATCCGCCGCGAGCTCAAGTCGCTGCCGGCAGGTACGCGCGTGATCGCTGAGCCCGGACGCTTCATTGCCGCCACCGCTGGCACGTGCATCGCATCGGTCGTCGGGCGTGCGCAGCGCGAGGGGCGCTGGTGGTACTACCTCGACGACGGCGTCTACGGTTCGTTCAGCGGCCAGTTGTACGACCACGCCCTGTATCCGGTGGACAGCCTCGACCGGCAGGGGCCGCGCCACCCGTGCGTGCTGGCAGGCCCGACCTGCGACAGCATCGACGTCATCCGCGAGGACATTCCGCTGCCCGACCTGCAGATCGGGGACCTGCTGTCGGGCCGGATGATGGGCGCGTACACGCAGGCCACGGCGACGGATTTCAACTTCATCCCGCGGGCACGCATTGTCGCGGTCAACCAGCGGGGCGGGCGGCATCATGCGGATTGAAATGTTCGATCACGTCGCGGGCGCGGCTGCGGCACGTGGCATCGCCGTCGTCATCGACGTGTTCCGCGCCTTTTCGGTCGCGCCGCACGCGTTCGACCGGGGCGCTGCGCGCGTGTTTCCCGTCGGGGAGATCGAGGAGGCCATCGCGCTCGGCCGACGCTTTCCGGGGTCGGTCCTGGCCGGCGAGCGCCACGCCCGTCGGCTGCCGGGATTCGATGCCGGGAATTCGCCGACCGAGATCCGCGCGCTCGACCTCCGCGGCAGGGTGCTCGTGCACACGACCCATGCCGGCACGCAGGGGCTGGTCAATGCCGCGGGCGCCGACGAGGTGCTGACCGGCGCGTTCGTGAACATCTCGGCCGTGGCGCACCACATCATGGCAATCGCGCCACCGCTGGTGTCGCTGGTGCGGATGGGGCACGAGGCACGCGAGCGCTGCGCCGAGGACGACCTGTACGCGGAGTGCCTCGCCGCGATACTGAGCGGCCGGCCGGCGCCGCTCGGCGAGGTCCGTGAGCGGCTGCGCGAGGCGCCCGCCGCCCGCAAGTTCTTCGACCCGGACTGCGACTGGGCGCCGCGCGAGGACTTCGACTACTGCACCGAGGTCGATCGCTTCGATTTCGTGCTGCGGCTGAAGCGCGTGCCCGGTGAGCCGCTGGAACTCGAGCGGATCGCTCGAGGAGGCTGACGGCGTTGCCGCCCGTGGAGTTCGTCCTGTTCGGCTCGACGCTGCTCGGCGTGGCACTCTTCCACGACCGCACGCTCGAAGTGGCGGCCACCGGGCTCGCGGCGATCATCGCCTACAAGCTCGCGCTCGCGGACTTCGACGGGCTCCCGGGGTTTGCGGGGCTCGCGCACCATTTCCGCTCCGAGCAGGTCGGGCTTGCGAACCTGTTCTGCCTGCTCATGGGTTTCGCCCTGCTGTCGCGGCACTTCGAGGAGAGCCGGGTGCCGGCCCGCCTGCCGGACTTCCTGCCGGACGACTGGCGCGGCGGCTTCGTGCTGCTGGTGCTGGTCTTCGTGCTGTCGAGCTTCCTCGACAACATCGCGGCCGCGCTGATCGGCGGCACGGTCGCCGCGACCGTGTACCGGCACAAGGTCCACGTCGGCTATCTCGCCGCGATCGTCGCGGCGTC
>DAOMFD010000103.1:0-6781 GCA_035429605.1 Steroidobacteraceae bacterium
TGCCGATGTGCATTCCGGAGATCGCCATCAGGTGGCTGGTGCCGCTGCGCGCCAGGGCTCGCCACTGTTCCTGGCTGAGCGCGTCCTGCAGGCCCACGGCGAGTCCCTCGACGATCCCGGTGGCAGGCCGGTTGCCGAGCACACGCCGAATCGTCGTGTCGGCCGCGCCTCGCACCACGAGCACCGGATGCCGCATGTCGGCGTCGAGACCACGGCCCGCGCTTGCAGCCGAGCGCACGTAGCCGGTCGCGCCGATGCCCTCGCGCAGCATGCGGGCCTCCTGGTCCATGCCGCCCGGGTTGGCGAAGCCGCGCGGCCGACGCAGTCTCGCGACCACGTCCAACCGCTCGGCCACGCGGGGCACGAACGTCGGCTCGTACCACGTCAGCTCGATGAGTGGTGGCAGACCTCCGGCCGCATCCGTCGCGAGACGAAAGCGAACGCCTCCCGCGAGCCGCTGCGGGACGGAGACGACGACTCCGCGCAGTTCGATGTTCTTGCCTTCCGCTGCTGGATCGAGGCGCTGCTCCAGCCGGTCGGACGCGACCAGCCAGCACCACGTGAACCCGGAGGCAAACGCCAGCGGAGCCCACCATCGAGCCGACAGTGCCAGCACCGTCCCGGCTGCCAGCAGCGACGCAACGAGCGGAGTGCCCGGCAGCGCATCGAGCAACATCAGGCAGCAGGTGCCACCGAGAAAGGCGATCGCCACGCGGACCACGACCCGGCACTCCGTCGGCAGGAACCGCCAGACTGCCTCGCCACCGCGCGCATCGCGCGGCTCAATTCAGCCGCGTTTGCGCCATTTCAGCCGGCGACGAGCCGGCCGTCGCTGAGCGTCAGCACGCGCTGCATGCGCGCCGCGATCTCCGCGGCGTGGGTCACGATCACGAGGCTCGTGCCCAGTTCGCGATTGAGCTCAAGCATGAGGTCGAGCACTGCGCGGGCGTTCACGCCGTCCAGGTTGCCGGTCGGCTCGTCGGCGAGGACGAGCTGCGGACGCGTGACCAGGGCGCGCGCGACGGCGGCGCGCTGGCGCTCGCCGCCCGACAGCTGCGCCGGCCGGTGCACGAGCCTCGCGCCGAGTCCGACCCGCTCGAGCAGGCGACGCGCGGCCCCCTCGGCCTCGGCGACCGGCGTGCGCCGCACCAGCAGCGGCATGGCGACGTTCTCGAGCGCCGTGAACTCGGGCAGCAGGTGATGGAACTGGTACACGAAGCCGAGCGCGCGATTGCGCAGGGTGCCGCGCGCGGCGTCGGACAGCTCGGCGAGCGACTGGCCGGCGATGCTGACCGTGCCGGTCGTCGGCAGGTCGAGGCCACCGAGGATCTGCAGCAACGTCGTCTTGCCCGACCCCGACGCGCCGACGATCGCGACCGTTTCGCCACGGTCGATGGCGAAGTCCACACCCGCCAGCACCACGAGGCGCTGGCCGCCTTCGTCGAAGTGCTTGCTCACTCCCCGGCAGCTCAGGATCTCCGCGTCAGTCATGTCGCAATGCCCTCGCCGGGTTGGTGCGCGCCGCGCGCCACGCGGGATACAGGGTGGAAAGGCAGCACAGCGCGAAGGCGGTGCCGGCGATCAGGACCACATCGCCGGCCTCGACGCGTGCCGGCAGGTCGCTCATGAGGTAGACGCTCGCATCCATGAACTGCGTGCCCAGCAGCCGCTCGAGTCCGTGCACGAGCGCCTCCAGGTTGACGGACAGCAATACCCCGAGCGCCACCCCGCCCAGCGTGCCGAGGAACCCGATGACCGTCCCCTGGGTCGCGAAGATCCCGAGCACGCTCGCAGGCTTCGCGCCGATGGTGCGCAGGATCGCGATGTCGGGTTGCTTGTCCTTCACCGCCATCACGAGTGTCGAGACGATGTTGAACGCCGCCACCGCGACGACGAGCAGCAGGATGAAGAACATCATGCGCTTGGTGAGCTCGATGGAACGGAAGAAGTTCGCCTGGCGTTGCGTCCAGTCGTCCACCCACAGCCCGCCGCCGAGGGCACGCGCGACGTCGCGGGACACGACCGGCGCCTGATAGGGGTCGCGCATCGCGAGCCGCAGTCCCGTGACGCGGTCGCCGAGCCGGAACATGCGCTGCGCGTCCGCAAGGCTCGTGAGCGCCAGTCCATTGTCGATCTCGTACATTCCCGAGCGGACGATGCCGGCCACCGTGTAGCGGCGCATGCGCGGCACGACGCCGGCCGGCGTCACCGAGCCTTGTGCAATCGCCATCACGACGCTGTCACCCGGCGCGACGCCGAGATGGGACGCGAGTTCGGACCCGAGCAGCATCCGGTACGAACCCGGCCGCAGGGCGTCCAGTGACCCGCTCAGCAGCCGGTCGGCGATCGCCGACACCGTCGCCTCGAGCTGCGGATCCACGCCACGCACCGTCGCCGGTGCCGCGGCGCCCTGCGGACGATCGGCGATGAGCAGCGCCTCGCCCTCCACGTACGGCGCGGCCGCCGCGACCCGCGGGTCCTTCAGCGCCGTCCGGCGCATGCCGGGCCAGTCCTCGGCCCCGGCCGCGAATGCGCTCAGCGTCGCGTGCGAGGTGATGCTCAGGATGCGGCTGCGCAGCTCGGTCTCGAAACCGTTCATGACCGAGAGCACGACGATCAGCACGGCCACGCCGATCGTGACGCCGAGCATGGACATGAGCGAGATGAACGACAGGAAGCGATTGCCGGACGCGCGCAGGTAGCGCCGCCCGATCCGGATCTCGAAAGGCGTCGCGGCGCTCATCATTCGTACCGCAACGCTTCCGCAGGCTCGGTCGCCGCACCGCGCATGGCCGGGTAGATCGTGGCCAGGACGGTGAGCGCGAACGCGATTCCGGCGATGACCATGACCTGCGCTGCGCGCAGCTCGGAGGGCAGCTCGGTGATGTAGTACACGGTCGGGTCCATGACGTGGAACCCGAACGTGCGCTCGAGCGCCGGTACGATGACACCGACGTTGGCCGCGACCAGCACGCCCAGCAAGGTCCCGAGGACGGTGCCGATCGCGCCGATCACGATGCCCTGGGTGAGGAAGATCCCGACCACCCCGCGCGGCGCGAGGCCCAGCGTGCGCAGGATGGCGATGTCCGAGCGCTTCTCGTTCACGACCATCACCAGTGCCGCGACGATGTTGAATGCGGCCACCGCGACGACGAGCATGAGGATCAGGCTCATCATCGTCTTCTCGATGCGGATCGCGCGGAAATACGCGGCGTGCTCCTGGCTCCAGTCGCGGACCCGGAAACCGTCGCCCAGAGCTGCGGCGACGGCGGCGGCCCGGCGCGGCGCGGCCATGACGTCGTCGAAACGCAGCCGGATGCCCGCGGGCGTTGCGCCGCTGCCCGCGAGGCTCGCGGCATCGGCCATCGCCACCAGCGCCAGCTTCGAATCGCGGTCCTGCAGGCCGACTTCGAAGATCCCGCAGACCTCGAACGTCTGCAGCGTCGGGCGCCCGGCGCCGGTGAGCAGGTCTCGCCCGGGCACCATCACGGTGAGCTGGTCTCCCACGCGCGCACCGAGCTGCCATGCCAGCGCGCGACCGACGATTGCGCAGCGCGATCCCGGCGTGAGGTCCGCGAGCCGCCCTTCGAGCAGGTGTTCCTCCACGCTCGAAACGCCCGGCTCCGCCCGGTAGTCGACGCCGTGCAGGACGACCGGCAGCAGCTGCCCGGACCGCCCTGCCATTGCCAGCACGTCGACGAATGGCGCCGCGCCCAGCGTGCCCGGCACGGCACGCGCGCGCTCCGCGACGTGTCGCCAGTCCGCCATCGCGGCCGGCGGCCCGGTCACGGTGGCATGCGCCGTCAACGCCACCAGGCGACCCCGCAATTCGCCCTCGAAGCCGTTCATCACCGAGATGATGGTGATCAGGGCCGCCACGCCCAGGCAGACGCCGAGCATGGAGACCCACGAAATGAACGACACGAAGAAGCCCTGGCGCCGGGTCCGGACGTAGCGCAGTCCGACGTACATGGGCAGGGGATGGAACATGCTTAGGCCTGGCGAAAGGCCGCAAGGCTAACCGCCACTGCCCGGTTTTGCACGCTGCATCACGGACCGGCCCCGGCCGGACCGCCGTGCAATCCGGAATCGCGTCACGCTCCGGGGCTCGGGTGCGGTGCTATAGTCCGGTCAGTCTTCCATCGGGGACCGTGAACATGCGCAAGACCGTGCTGGCCGTATGTGCGATGTCGCTGGGTCTGGGCCTCGGCACCGCGTGCGCTCGTGCCGACCAGCTTGCATTGGGTCCGTCCTCGCAGACTGTGGCCAGCGTGCCCGATCGTGGGCTGAGCATGGCCGCCGTCGAAAAGCGCTACGGAGCCCCCTCCGACCGCTTGGCAGCCATCGGCAAGCCGCCGATCACCCGCTGGGTCTATCCGTCGTTCGTCGTGTACTTCGAATACAACCTCGTCATCCACTCGGTCGCGACCCAGCCCGCCGCCGCCACGAACTGATCGGCCCGCGCACCCCGCTGGTCTGCTAATCTTCGCCGCCCGGCGGGGATGCCCCGCCCCTGCTTCGTTTAGAGCGGATCTTAGGATTCGTTCGTAAGCTATTGTTTTGACAAACATAGGTCAGCCCGAGCTACCCGACGCAAGCCGGCCCGCACTGAGGTGGACCGGACTGGCGGGCGCGGGTGAGGCGCTGCACGTTGCCGTGGCGGCAGCCGCCCTGCGATCACCCATGCTGCTCGTCGCGCGGGACGCCGCCAGCGCGACACGGCTCGAGGAGGAACTGCGCTTTTTCGTGCCTGCGGGACTGTCGGTGCTGGCGTTTCCCGGTTACGAGACCCTGCCCTACGACCAGTTCTCCCCGCACCCGGACATCATTTCGCAGCGGCTGCGCACGCTGTCGCGCCTGCCGTCGCTCGGTGCCGGGATCGTCGTCACCGACGTGCCGACGACCCTGCATCGCCTGCCACCGCGTTCGTTCGTGGACGGCCACGCCATCGTCATCGAGGTCGGCCAGGAACTCGATCTCGGCGCATTCCGGCTGCGCCTCGCCGCCGCCGGCTACGCCAGCGTCCCGCAGGTCGGCGCCCCGGGCGAATTCGCCATTCGCGGCTCGCTGTTCGACGTGTTCCCGATGGGCGCCGACGCGCCGCTGCGCATCGACTTGCTCGACCGCCAGGTGGACAGCGTGCGGAGCTTCGACCCGGACACGCAGCGGTCCGGCGACCGCCTGCCACGTATCGAGTTGCTGCCGGCACGCGAGTTCGGGCTCGGCCCGGACTCGACCCGCGATTTCCGGCGTCGCTACCGTACGCGTTTCGAGGGCGACCTCACGCGCATGACGCTCTACCGCGACGTGGGCGACGGCCACGCCCCGGCCGGCATCGAGTACTTCCTGCCACTGTTCTTCGACGCCACGGCGAGCCTGTTCGACTACCTTCCGCCAGGCGCCGTCGTGGCGCTCCCGTCCGATCATCGACGGCTGCTCGATGCGGCCTGGGCGTCGGTCGAGGAGCGCTACGAGGAACGTCGCTACGACATCGAGCACCCGGTGCTCGCGCCAGCGGAGGCTTTTCTGTCTCCTGCGGAGTGGTCGGACGCCGCCACGCGCTCGCCACGACTGCTGCTCGGCGACACCGTCGACGAAGGCGAGACGGTCGCCGTACCTGCCGTCGACCTCGGCACGACCGAGGCTCCACCGCTCAAGATCGACCAGCGGCGGGACGAGTCGATCAGGGAGGTTGCTGCTCGCCTCGCGGCGCATCCGGGGCGCGTGCTGCTCGCGGCGGAGTCGCCCGGGCGGCGCGAACTGCTGCTGGAACTGCTGCGGCCTCACGGCACGCCGGTGCGAGTCGTATCCGGCTGGCAGGAGTTCATCGCCGGCGACGCGCCCCTGGCCCTGACGGTTGCGCCGCTGGCGTCGGGTGTCGCGATTCCGACGGCGCACATGACCGTCTATGCCGAAGAGCAACTCTTCGGCGAGAGGGCGCGCCAGGAGCGCAGGCGGCGACGATCGGACCGGGACCCCGCCCGGATCATCCAGCAGCTCGCGGACCTGCGGCCAGGCGCGCCGGTGGTGCACGAGGACTATGGCGTCGGGCGCTACCTGGGCCTCGCGACCATGGACGCCGGCGGCGTCGCGTCGGAATTCCTCGTGCTCGAATATGCCGACGGCGACAAGCTCTACGTGCCCGTCCAGGCGCTCGAGCGCGTGAGCCGGTACACGGGCGCCCCGGCGGAATCGGCGCCTCTGCACAAGCTCGGCGGGGACCAGTGGGCGAAGGCACGCAGTCGCGCCGCGGCGCGCATCCGCGATGCGGCCGCGGAACTGCTCGACGTGTATGCGCGGCGCGCGGCGCGCCAGGGGCACTCGTTCGAGTTCGACGAGTCGCAGCTCCAGGCATTCGCTGCCGGCTTTCCCTTCGAGGAAACGGCTGACCAGGCCGCGGCGATCAACCAGGTGCTGGAGGACCTGCGGTCGGCGAAGCCGATGGACCGGGTCGTGTGTGGCGACGTCGGCTTCGGCAAGACCGAGGTGGCGCTGCGCGCCGCGTTCGTCGCCGTGCAGGGCGGCAAGCAGGTCGCGGTGCTCGTGCCGACGACGCTGCTGGCCCAGCAGCACTACCAGACGTTCGCCGACCGGTTCGCCGACTGGCCAATGCGCGTCGAGCTGCTGTCGCGCTTTCGCGGCGACGCGCAGGCGAAGTCCGCGCTCGTCGGCCTGGCCGAGGGACGCGTGGACATCGTGATCGGCACGCACCGCCTGCTGCAGCCGGGCGTGCGCTTCAAGGACCTCGGGCTCCTGATCATCGACGAGGAGCACCGCTTCG
>DAOMFD010000104.1:0-6781 GCA_035429605.1 Steroidobacteraceae bacterium
CCAGCAGCAGCTCGCGCTGGTAGAGGTCCTGCCGCTGCGCCCGCAGGCGCGTGCCAATGCCGTTGTAATTCTCGACGAGACGACGCAGCGGCGCATCGTTCCGGGGCATGGCGATGCTTACGCTGTAGTCGCCGTCGCGCAGCCCGGCCACGCCGTCCGCAACCGCCGTGATGACGCGGTCGCGATCGGCCACCGCGCGCCGCACGATGCGGGTGAGCGCGGCGTACACGAGGGCAGCGGCAGCCGCCGCAACGATGCGAGCCCACGCCGGCGCGTCCATGAGCACGCACGCGGCCACCGTGAGCAGGGCGAGCGCCACGAGCGTGGCCGTGAGGCCGCGTCGCCCGACCAGCGTCATGACGCCCGCGGCTCCTCGCTCGCGATGCCGAGCCGCTCCATCCGGCGATACAGTGACTGTCGCGTCAACCCAAGGTCACGAGCCGCCCGGGCCACGACTCCCCCGGCGCGCGCGAGCGCCAGCTCGATCTCGATCCGGTCCGGATCGCGAACCATGGCCTCGGGTGAAACCGCTGGCAGCATCAGGTGCCCTGGCCGGATGGTGCGCTCGTCGGCGAGCAAGCAGGCGCGCCGAACGCAATTGGCCAGCTCCCGGACATTGCCCGGCCAGCCGTGTCGCAGCAGCGCGCGCTCGGCGTCGGGCGTGAACTCGAAGCCCGGCTCGAGGAAGTGCTGCGCGAGCGGCAGTACGTCGTCGCGCCGCTCCGCGAGCGGCGGCACGCGGATCTCGATGACGTTCAGGCGGTAGTAGAGGTCCTCGCGGAAGCGGCCCTCGCGGATCGCATCAGCCAGTGACGCATTCGTCGCGGAAAGAACCCGCACCGACACCCTTCGCGTCTGCGTCGAGCCGAGCCGCTCGAACTCGCCGGTCTGCAGCACGCGCAGCAACTTCGCCTGCCCGGCGAACGGCAGGTTGCCGATCTCGTCGAGGAACAGCGTGCCGCCGTCGGCTGCCTCGAATCGCCCCGCCCGCGCCTTCGCGCCCGTGTACGCCCCGGCCTCCGCACCGAACAGCTCGCTTTCGAGCAGGTCGGCGGGCAGCGCGCCCGCGTTGACGCGCACGAACGGGCCGTCACGCACGCTGGAATTGGCCTGGATGATCTCGGCGATCACTTCCTTGCCTGCTCCGTTCGGCCCGGTGATGAGCACCGGGATGTCGGCACGCGCCACCTGCGTGGCCATCTGCACGGCCGCGTGCATGGCGTCGCTCGCGTACACGATGCCACGCAGGTCGAAGCGCGCGGCCAGCCCCGCACGCGACTCGGCCCGTTCCCACGCACGCTCGCGGGACTCGAGCATCGCGACCCGCAGCTGCAGCAGGTTGCGTGCGGTCGTGACCAGGCGGTCGTTGTCCCAGGGCTTCGCGAGGTAATCCGCCGCGCCCGCCTTGACGAGTTCCACGGCGGTCTCGAGGTGGGTCCACGCCGTGAGCAGTACGACGGGCAGGTCGGGCTGCAGCCTGCGGATCGCCCGGAACAGCGCCACGCCCTCCTCGCCCGACGTCGCCTCGCGCGAGAAATTCATGTCCTGGATCACGAGGTCGATGCCGCCGCGAGCGAGACGCTCGAGCGCCGCGGCCGGCGTGGCGGCGCACTCGACGCGCGCACCCTCGAGGCACAGCAGCACCTCGAGCGCCGTGCGCACGGCCTCGCTGTCGTCGACGACGAGAATGGTGCGGCCGCGGATCACGGCCGGCTCGAGCGCTGCGATGTCCATCCCTCCCGCGGACTCCGGCCGGTCGCCGGCATCCGCACCTTCGATCAGACCGAGCGCGTGGCGACCGCGGGCGAGACCAGCGCCGCCCGGCGCGCCGGCACCAGCGCGGCGATGAGCCCGACGGCCCACAGGATCGCCACCCCGGCCACCAGATAATAGAGCGGAAGCCGCGGCAGTTCGAATGTCGTGCTGAGCCAGTACCCGAGCGCCAGCGCGAGCACGCAGCCGGCGGCGATACCGACGGTCGTTACGATCCAGTTCTCGGCAAGGAAGTGTCGCACCACGTCTCGCTTGCGCGCACCGACCGCGCGCCGCGTGCCGATCTGCTTGGTGCGCGTCCCGACGTTGAATGCCGCCAGCCCGAAGACCCCGAGCGCCGCGACGGCCAGCAGCAGCACGACGACGAGCCCCATGTAGAAGGCCATGGCGCGGTCGTCGGCGTAGGTCCCGGCGGCCACGTACTCGAGCGAGCGCACCTTCGTGACGATGCGCCCGTTGTCGATCGCCGAGAGCCGGTCCTCGGCGAGCTTCATCATCTCGTCACGCTGGCCCGGCTTCGCGCGCACCAGGTACCGGGCCTGCTGCTCGTCGGCGATGACCGGGTGCAGGGTGACCTGGCCAGCCTTGTCCCACGACGGCCAGGACCCGATCATGTGGTCGACCACGCCGACCACGCGCGCCGGCTGCCCGAGGTTGTCGTAGACCGTCTTGCCGACCGCGTGCTCACCCGGGAACAACTCGTTCGCGACAGCGCGCGTCAGGATGACTTCCGGCACGAACGCCGAACTGTTGCGGTTCGCACTGGTCACGACGCTGGCGTCGAAGTTGCGCCCCTCGACGAGTTGCAGTCCGAGCGTGTCGACGCCCTGCTCGTCGACTTCGAAGTAGTTCACCTGCGCCCACTTGCCCTTCTCGCCCGGCTCGGCGTAGTAGCGCGTGCCGGAGCCGCCACCCGAGAGCGGCACGGCATTGATGGTCGTGGCCGCTACGACGCCGGGCAGCCCGCGCAGGATTGCGAGGTCTTCGCGCATCGCAGGTCCGGCGTCGAAGTCGCGCCCCTTGGCATAGAAGACCACCACGAACGTGTTGGCCACGTCGAGCCCGGGGTCGCGTCCCATGTGCTCGAGGCGCTGGCTGATGATGTAGAACGCATTGACGGTGATTGCGAGCGCGAGCGCGATCTGCAGGGCGACGAGGATCGCCCCGGTCGGGCTGCGGCGCATCGCGCTCAGGATGGGTCGGAGTTCCATGGCGGCCCTCACTGGGTCTTCAGGTAGACGGCAGGCGCGGTGCGGCCGATCCGCCACGCGGGGTACAGCCCCGCGACGAGGCCCGCCGCGAGCGACAGTCCCAGCGTTGCGAGCACGACCGTCGGATCGATCGAGGTGAGTCGATCGTAGGCATCGTGGTTCGGCTCGTAGATGGTCCGGATTCCGGCCAGCCCCGCCACTGCGAGCAGCAGCCCGAGCAGCCCGCCGCCGGTCCCGACGAGCATGACCTCCGCGAGATGCTGGCGGACGATGTCCTTGCGGCTGGCGCCGAGCGCACGGCGCAGTCCGGTGAGTCCGGCGCCGTTCAGGAACTTCGCGAGCAGCAATCCCACGACGTTGACCAGGCACACGCCGAGGAACAGCAGCGCGATACCGACCAGCACCTTGTTGTCCTTCTTGACCACGTGGTTGAAGTCGAGCCACTGCTCGACGTCGAACAGGCGGTTGTTGAGCGGGCGCGGCAATCGGCCGGCCGCCTTCTGCGCCCGCGCGTAGTTGTCGAGCGCTGCCTGGTAGCGCTGGCGCTCGGCCGCGGTCGGCAGCTCCGTCCACATCTGCACCCAGACGCACTCGGAATTGAGGAAGTCGCGGGCCGATTCGATCTTCTCGCTCTTCCAGCAGTTGGTATTGCCGTAGACGGGCAGCTCGTGCGCCGTGCCGAATGCGAACGGCAGGTAGGCGTCCTCGGCCTCGTCGAACGAGCCGTTGTTGAGATCGTAGAACTTCGGGCTCGGCGACCACGGCTCGAGCACGCCCGTCACCCGGAACTCCACGTTGGCGATGCGCACCGTGCGGCCGACGCTGTTCTCGCCACCGAACGCCTTCTGGTTGGACTCGTGACTCAGCACGACGACCGGGTCGCCCGCACGGTCCGCCTCCGCGTCCCAGGGGCCGCCGTACTGGAACGGCACGTCGAACATCGGGAAGAAATCGCCGGTGGTCAGGCGCAGCGACGCCGCGAACGGCTTCGTGCCGGTCCGTCCCGCGTCGAGCACCGCGCCGGACTTGTACATGACGGTGTTGTGGCGCGCGATTCCGGCATCCTTCATCGCCATCGCGTCGCGGTAGGTGAGCAGGGGCGGCGGCATGTCGGGCTGGTCGGTGTCGGCGGGCTCGTCGGGCGACCAGCTGTCGATCGTGACCTCGTAGAGCTGGTCGCTCTTCCACTCGATCGGGTTGGTCGCCATCGCGTGGTAGATGGTGAACGTCACGGCGCACACGGCGATGCCGAGCGCCACGGCGAGCACCATCAGCGCGGACAGGCCCGGGTTGCGCCTGAGGCTCGCGAGCGCGAGCTGGAAATCGTAGGCGATCATGGCGGCGTCCTCAGGCGTAGGCCGTCGCCTCGAGTCGCGCCTCGACGGGCACGGGCTCGTAGGGCTTGAAGTCGGTGATCTGGCCGTCGATGACCTGCACGTTGCGGTGTGCGCGCCGCGCGAGTTCCGGGTCGTGCGTGACCATGACGATGGTCGTGCCCATGTCGTTGATCTGCTCGAGCAGGTCGAGGACCTGGCGCGCCATGAGCGAGTCGAGGTTGCCGGTCGGCTCGTCGGCGAGCAGCAGCGCCGGGTCGCCCGCGAGCGCGCGTGCGATCGCCACGCGCTGCTGCTGTCCGCCGGACAGTTGCGACGGCAGGTGCTTCGTCCTGGACGACAGCCCGACCAGGTCGAGCGCGGCGCCGATCCGCTCGCGTCGCTCGGCCGCGGGCATGCGCCGGTAGCGCAGCGGCACGTCGACATTGTCGTACACGTCGAGGTCGGGAATCAGGTTGAAGCTCTGGAAGATGAAGCCGATCTTGCGGTTGCGGACCCGCGAGCGGGCGTCGTCGTCGAGGCCGCCGACGTCGTCGCCGTCGAGGCGGTAGGTGCCGCCGTCGAAGGCTTCGAGCAGCCCGGCCACGTTGAGGAAGGTCGTCTTGCCCGACCCCGATGGACCGGTCACCGCGACGAATTCGCCCTTCTCCACGTCGAGCCCGAATTCGCGCAGCGCGTGCGTCTCGAGCAGGTCGGTCCGGTAGACCTTGGTGACGTTGCGCATTTCCAGCATGGCCATGGGGTTTCCTCGTGGGTAGGCGTGGTCAGTTGGGGAGCAGCACCCGGGCTGCATTCTTGAATGGCTCGGTGTCGGACACGACGACCTGGTCGCCCTCGGCGAGCCCGCCGGTGATCTCGATCTCGCGGATGCTCGCGGCACCGGTCTGGATGGGCGCGCGCTCAGCGACACCATCGCGCACGACGTAGGCCAGCCGGCCGCCGCCGGCTTCGTAGAAGCCGCCGCGCTCGACCTTCAGCACGCCGTCGCGCTCGTCCATGACGATGCGCACCGAGACGCGCTGGTTCTGTCGCAGCCCGGCGGGCGGCTCGCCCTTGAATCGCACGCGACCCGTCACCTCGCCCTGGCGCACTTCCGGCGACAGGGCGGCGACCTCGCCCGCGTAGGTCTTGCCCCCGTAGCTGATCTCGGCCGGCATGCCGGTGCCGAGGGATCCCGCGTACGACTCGGCGACCCGGAACTCGATCTCGAGCGCGGATAGGTCCACGACGTTGAGCAGCACCGCGTCCTGCTGGACGGCCGCCTTGTCCGTGACCGCCACGCTGCCGACCATGCCGTCCACCGGCGAGCGCACCGCGAGTTCGCCGACGCGCCGCTCCAGGTCGGCGACCACCAGCTGCTGGCGCTCGCGCTGCAGGCGACGCGTCTGCAGCTCGAACTCGAGGCTTTCCTTGTCGAGCGCCGAGGCCTGCACCGCATGGTCGTGGGTGAGTTTCGCTTCGTCGAGTTCGTCCTTCGCGCGCCGGTAGTCGCGCTCGCTGATCACTTTCTGGTCCCAGGCCAGCTGCGAGCGGGCGAACTCGCGCTCGGCGGCGCGGATCGCCACGGCCGCCATGTCGCGCTCCTGCTGGCTCTGCAGGATGCGGCGGCGCACGTCGATCTCCTCGCGCTTCAGGTCCACCGTCAGGCTCTCGAGCGTCGCGCGCTCTCGCTCGTACTCGTTCCTCAGCGCGGGACTGTCCACCGTCGCGAGGACGCCGCCCTTCTTGACGGCGTCACCCGCCTTCACTGACAGGGTCACGGTGCCCGCCGCCGGTGCGTGCAGCTCGGGACTCACGGCAGCGACCACCGTCGCCTGCGCCGCCACGTCGTTCACGAACTTGCCGCGCGTGACCGTCGCGATGCGCACTCGCTCGCGCGCGACCGTCGCATCGGAGGTTGCCCAACCGCGAATCCCCCAGGCGCCGGCGGCCAGTAGCACGACGAACAAGACACCGCTGGCCCACCAGACCCGTCGGTCGCGCAGCCAGCGTCGGCCCGGCTCGACCGCGCGGTCCTGCGCCTCCGTGCTGCGCATGCCGGACGCGTCGCCGCGGTGGATCTTGGAAATACTGGCCAGGGGCATGGATCACTCGGTTGCACTAGGTCCCTGGATGTCATTGCACTTCTTGTGCCAGTCGCCCAGGACTTGCGCAGGCACATGATTCTTCGACGGTTTGCTGGGCACAAAGGTTTGTATCGATGGTGGTGCTGGTGTCCGCGGCCGGACGGCGGACACTTTTGCGGACACTTTCGCGCCCTCGCGGGCCGTGCGGACCGATAGCGGTTAAAGTACCGAGGCCCGCGTCGGCAAGGCGACCGGCGCGGCGGGGAGAACGGCGGGATGGCCGACGTGTTCGTGTCGTATTCGCGCGGCGACAAGGCCCGGGTGGCCCCGCTCGTGGCGGCGCTCGAGGGCCAGGGCTGCACGGTGTGGTGGGATCCGGCCATCACGCCGGGACAGG
>DAOMFD010000105.1:0-6771 GCA_035429605.1 Steroidobacteraceae bacterium
GCACGCGCAGCGCCTCGTTCGGGTCCTGCACGCCCGGCAGCTGCACGACGATGCGGTCGACGCCCTGGCGCGCGACGATCGGTTCGGTGACGCCGAGCTCGTCGACGCGGTTGCGCAGCGTCGTGATGTTCTGCTGGATCGCGAAATCCTGCCGTTCCTTGATGCGCTCGGGCCGCAGGGTGACGGTCACCGCGCCGCCCTCGCCGAGCGTGTCGGTCTCGATCAGCAGATTCGGGTCGCGCTTGCGCAGCGCGGAGGCGACGCGCGGCGCGTCCGCCCCGGTGCGCAGCAGGATCTTCACGGAGTCCACGCCGTCGTTCGACATGCCGCTGTACGGGATGCGCTCGTCGCGCAGCAGCGTGCGGTAGTCGCGCTCCATGCTGGCCAGCAGCTGCGCCACCGCACCCTTCACGTCGACCTCGTACATGAAGTAGACGCCGCCGCGCAGGTCGAGGCCCAGGCTCATCGGCTTCAGTCCGATCGCGCGCATCCAGGCCGGCGTGCGCGGCACCTGCGACAGCGCAATCAGGTAGTCGCGCGGCGCGGCCTCGCGGATGACGTCACGGGCCTTGAGCTGGCGATCGACACTCTCGAAGCGCAGCACGAGGCGGTCTCCCTCGCGGTATGCGGCCTCGGCCGGGACGCCCTTGGCCGAGAGTATCCCGGTTACCGTCGCCTGGGACTGGTCATTGAACGCGGTACGGTCGTTGCGCGACAGCTGCAGCGCGGGGGCCTCGCCGAACACGTTCGGCAGCGCGAGCAGCAGGGCCACCAGCATGACGATGGTGACCAGCCAGATCTTCCAGGCCGGGTAACTGTGCATGGTCGGCTTCCGGCGCTCAGGCGCTCTTCAGGGTGCCCTTGGGCAGGACGCTCGAGACGGTGTGACGCTGGATCTTGACGCGCACGCCCTCCGCGACCTCGACCGTGAGGAACTGCTCGCCGGCCTCGGTGATCCGGCCGAGGATGCCGCCGCTCGTGACGATCTCGTCCCCGGCCGCGAGCGCCGCGACCATCGCCTTGTGCTCCTTGGCACGCTTGGTCTGCGGGCGGATCAGCAGGAAATAGAAGACGACGAAGATCAGGACCAGCGGCAGCATCGACATGAATGCGTTCGGCTGCGCGCCGCCAGCGGCCTGCGCGTAGGCAGTCGGGATCAACCAATCCATCAGGGGAACTCCTGTGCCGGGCCCGGGTGAGCGGGCCACCCAAAAAAGGTCGTGAATTATACCCGAGGGTCGCGCGGGCTGCCGCCCGGGACGATTCCGCCCTCGGGACCCGCCAGGAATGCGGCGGCAAAGGCTTCGAACCTGCCCTGCCCGATGGCCGACCGGATGCGCTCCATGAGCGCCAGGTAGTAATGCAGGTTGTGGATCGTGTTGAGGCGCGCGCCGAGGATCTCGTTGCAGCGGTCCAGGTGGCGCAGGTAGGCCCGCGAATAGTTGCGGCAGGTGTAGCAGCCGCATTCCGGGTCGAGCGGCCGCGTGTCGTCGTGGTGCGCGGCGTTGCGGATCTTCACCACCCCCGCGCTCGTGAACAGGTGGCCGTTGCGGGCGTTGCGCGTCGGCATCACGCAATCGAACATGTCCACGCCGCGCGATACCGCCTGCACGATGTCGGCCGGCGTGCCCACGCCCATCAGGTAGCGCGGCCGGTCCGCCGGCAGGTGCGGCTCGAGGGCCTCCAGCACGGAGTTTCGTTCCGCCGCCGGTTCGCCGACCGCCAGTCCGCCGATCGCGTAACCGTCGAAGCCGATGTCGCGCAGGATGCCCGCGGACTCGATGCGCAGCGGCAGGTGGGTACCACCCTGGACGATGCCGAAGAGCGCATTGGGATTGGCGAGCGACTGGAACGCGTGGCGGCTGCGTCGTGCCCACCGCATCGAGAGTTCCATCGAGCGGCGCGCCTCGGGCTCCGTCGCCGGGTACGGCGGGCACTCGTCGAAGGCCATCGCCACGTCCGAGTCGAGCGCCGTCTGCACGCTCATCGAGATCTCGGGGCTCAGGAACACCGGATCGCCGTTCACCGGGGAACGGAACCGCACGCCGTCCTCGTCGAGCTTCCTGAGTTCGCTGAGGCTGAAGACCTGGAAGCCGCCGGAGTCCGTCAGGATCGGACCGGGCCAGTGCATGAACCCGTGCAGCCCGCCGTGCGCGCGGATCACGTCGGTGCCGGGCCGCAGCATCAGGTGGAAGGTGTTGCCGAGCACGATCTCCGCCCCGAGACCCGCCAGCTCCTCCGGCGTCATGGCCTTGACCGTGCCGTAAGTCCCGACCGGCATGAACACCGGCGTCTCGACGGTGCCGCGCCTGAGCGCGAGGCGGCCGCGCCGCGCCCGGCCGCTGGTCGCAAAGAGCTCGAAGCGGGCGCTCACGCGCGTGCCTCCAGCGCGGCGGGGTCGGGCTCGACCAGCATCGCATCACCGTAGCTGAAAAAGCGGTAACGCGCCGCGACCGCGTGCCGGTAGGCCGCGAGCACGTGCTCGCGGCCCGCGAACGCGCAGACGAGCATGAGCAGCGTGGACTCCGGCAGGTGGAAGTTGGTCACGAGCGCGTCCACGACCCGGAAGCGGAAGCCGGGGGTGATGAAAAGACGCGTGTCTCCCTGGAATGGAGCCAGGGCTCCGCCGCTGGCGGCCGACTCGAGCGCGCGCACCGACGTGGTCCCGATCGCAACGACACGTCCGCCGCGCTCACGGCATGCGCGAACGGCTGCACACGTCGCGTCCGGTACGTCGACCCGTTCCGCGTGCATGCGATGCTCGCGGACGTCGTCGACCCGGACCGGCTGGAACGTCCCCGCGCCGACGTGGAGGGTGACCCTGGCGCTGTGGATGCCGGCCTCACGGCAGGCCGCAAGCAGACCCTCGTCGAAATGCAGTCCGGCGGTCGGGGCCGCCACGGCGCCGGGCTCGCGGGCGTAGACGGTCTGGTATCGCTCCCGGTCGTCGTCCTCCACGGGCCTGCGCAGGTAGGGCGGCAGTGGCATCTCGCCATGCCTCTCGAAGACGGCGCCGGGGTCGGAGTCGAATTCCACGAGCCAGAACTCGCCGGATCGCCCGGCGACGCGAGCCTCGACATCGCCCGGGAGGTGAATCGCGGAGTCGCTCGCCGGCGGCTTGCTGGAGCGCAGTTGCACGAGCGCGCGCTTGTTGCCGAGGACGCGCTCGAGGAGCATCTCGACGCGACCGCCGCTGGCCTTGCGTCCGAACATGCGGGCTGGAACGACCCGCGTGTCGTTGAACACCATCAGGTCGCCCGCGCGCAGCAGACGCGGCAGGTCGGCGACGTTGTGGTCAGCCACCCTGCCGTTACTTCCGTCGAGGCGCAGCAGTCGGCTGTCGCTGCGCCTCGCGGTCGGATGGCGGGCGATCAGCTCATCCGGCAATTCGTAATGGAACTCGGCGCGCAGCATGGGGCGCGCATGCTAGCAGAGGGCCGGCGCGCGCCGGCCCGCGGCCAGCAACGCGCCGTCAGGCAGACCCCTCCTTGCCGTCTGCCGGGGGCGGTGGTGCTGCGGGACGCGGCGGCTCTGCTGGTGAAGGTGGCGGCGGCCCGACCGGGCGACCGGCCGCGGGGGTCGGCATCGTCGCGTCGACGTCCATGCGCTTGCGATTGCGCAGGATGCCGAGCTGAACCTTGTCGCCCACGTCGTACGACTGCAGTATCCGGAAGGCCTGGCCCGCGCTGTCCGGCGTTCGGCCGCCGATCGTCATGAGCACGTCGCCGTCCTCCAGCCCGACACCTGCCTCGCGCGGCGCCCGGACCACGAGCAGACCCTTGTCCGTGCCGAAGTAGCGGCCCAGCCCCGGGGTCATCGGGACCAGCTCCAGCGATCCGAATCCCGGTCGACCCATCAGCATGCCGTGGAACCCCGGATGCGACATGCCTCCCGGTCCCATGCCCAGCGGGCCGCGCGGCATGTGATCGCGCATCAGCCCGAAGAACATCGGTTCCGCCGCGATCGTCTTCACGTCGGCGGTCAGTCGCTTGCCGTCGCGCAGGTACTGCACTCTCACCGTCTTGCCCGGCTCGACGCTGCGCATGTATCCCACGAGCTGTGCCGATGGCGAGCGTCCGTCGGCCTGCTTGAGCTGCGTGGCGTCGACGGCGACGATGACGTCGCCAGCGCGCAGCCCCGCCGCTTCCGCGGGGCCGCCCGGACTCACGCCCGCCACCTCGACACCGGTGTCGAGCCCGCGGCTTCCGCCGATGTTCACCCCCAGCATCGCCCCTTGCGGGCCGTGCATCATCCGTGCGAACTGCGCATCGCGGTCCCCGTAGAGCTCGGTACTCAGTCGGGCCACGTCGCGCGCGGCGGCGTCGAGCCTGGTTCGCGCCTCGTCGAGCTGCTTCTGCAGCGCCGCCTGGTCGGGCGGAGCGTCGGCAGCCATCGCAACGGGCGCGCATATCGACAAGGCGACGGCGAGCGTCCCGATCCATCGTCGCTGCACAAGATTTCTGGTCAGCATCCGTCCTGCCTCCTGTCGTCGACTACAGTGCCACCCGCTGCGCTTCGACGTAGCGCAGCCGCACCAGCGAATTCATGATGTCCACTCGCTCCCTCCACAGCCGCTCCGCACCGCCCCCGGGCAGTGCAAGCCCGTCACCCTGCGACAACTGGTGGTCCAGCCACCGCACGCGCGCCTCGAGTGCGTCGATCGGCATCGAGGTGTCGGCCCGCTCCACGGCCGGGCGGGACGGCATCGACGCCAGCACTTGCTCGAGCTGGCGCGAGCGCTCGACCAGGGACGCAACGTCGCCCGAGGAGGTGTGCATCGGCGCAGCGGTATTCGTCGCCAGGGTCACGCCACCATCCGGTTCGCGGTCGAAGCTGGCGACGAGCGACAAGACGAGCGCGATGAAGGTCGCGGCAGCCACGGCGCGCCAGGCCAGCGCACCCTGCCGAATCGCACGGGCGCGCCGGGTGATGCGCGCCTGCACTGCCATCCATTCCCCGGGTCGTGCCTCGGCTGCCGCCAGCACGCCCAGGCCATCGCGGACAGCCGCGAGTCTTGCGATCTCGCTGCCGCAGGTATGGCAGGACTCGACGTGCCGCTGCACGGCGGCGTCGACGGGCTCGCCGTCGCGGATGCTCAGCAGTTGGTCGATACGGGCATGCATGTGGATGCCACTCCGTCGGGCTCGAGCAGGCCGCGCAGGCGCTCGTGCGCGCGCGCCAGCTGTGACTTGGAAAAACTCGCGGTCGCGCCGAACAGCGCGCCGATCTCGGCGTGCGTGTACCCCTCGACGTCGTGCAGCCAGACCACGACGCGCGGCGTGGGCCCGAGGCGCGCCAGCGCACGCTCCAGGTCGAGCCGTCGGCCTCGGTCCTGTGCGGCCTGTTCCGCCGCTGGATCCACCCAGGCGTGTGCACCATCGACATCGAGGGCGTGCCGGGCGCGCTGCCATGGCGAGCGCAGGTGCATGAGGCAGCGATTGACGGTGATTGTGCGCACCCAGCCGGCGAACGAGCCGCGTCCGTCGAACTGGGAGAGGCGCGTGAGGACCTCGACGAACACGTCCTGCGCGAGGTCGTCTGCCGCGGCGCGCCGCGGCACGAGCCGCCGCGCGAGCGTGCGGACCGGCACTTCGAACACCCGGTAGATCGCCTCGTGCGCACCGGGATCGCCGGAGCGGGCGCGCTCGAGGGTGCCGGGCGGCAGTGCGCTGTCGCGAAACGGGGTCATTCACCCCGTTAGATGCGCCAGGCCGGAAAAAGGTCGCGGAAAGGCCCGTGCGCGCGGGGGGCACCCGCGGGCGGGCGGTGGGGCTAAGCCGGTCCTCAGCCGGAAGGAGTCGCCAGGCGCGAACTTGCGGCCACGCGGTCCGCAGCAGCGGCAGTGGTCGCAGGAGCGGGAGCGCAGGTCAGCATCGGCGATTCGCTCAACCACTTGCTGTCCGGGTAGTAGGCGAACAGCAGCGCCCCGCCCTTCAGCGTGTCGATCATCACGCGCGCGACCTCCGGTCGCACGGCCGGGCAGCCCCAGCTGCGCCCGAGCCGTCCCAGTCGGTCGGCGATGGCCTCGCTGACGTACGGCGCGCCGTGCATCACGATCGCACGCGCGAGCGCGTTGTCGTTGAATCCAGCTTCCAGGCCGTCGAGCCGCAGGGAATATCCGTTGTTGCCGTAGTACGTGTCGGCCGTCCGGAACAGGCCCAGGCTCGACATCTTGCTGCCCTCGGCATTCGAAAAATGCTCGGCGATCCGCTCACCCGTATTGCGACCGTGCGCGACGAGTTCCTGGAACAGCAGCCGACCGCGGTCCACGTCGAAGACCCACAGGCGCGGCAGGGTCGAGGGCAGGGAATAGTCGATCACCGCGAGGCGGTGAAAGGCGTCGAGCATGCCACGTTGCCGCGCACATTCCGCGGCGCGCGTCGCCAGTGCAAGGACCTTGGGATTGGCGGCCGGCGCTGCAGCGGCCAACTCGGCCGCGAGCGCATCGTCCGCCCGGGCGGGAGCGATACCTGCCAGCAACAGCCATGCAATCAGCCAGGGACGTCGTCGCATGCGAGCACTCTCCGTGCATTGAGCGCGTGCCGCCCGCAGGCGACGTGGTGCAGCCTCAGACCAGCCGGCCGTCGATGGGTTCCCACGCCGTCCGGACCGCACGCGTCGGGAATTTGACATCACTTTGCATGTCGTCGGCAAGTAACTGACGCACAAAGTGTTTAGGGTCCCCGGGTGCCGATCGGGTAAGCTTCGCGGTCCGTGCCGGGATGGCGGAACTGGTAGACGCACCGGACTCAAAATCCGGCGGTGGCGACA
>DAOMFD010000106.1:0-6714 GCA_035429605.1 Steroidobacteraceae bacterium
CCAGGATCTTCACGTGCGTGCCGCCGACGTCGACGACCAGGATCTTCATGTCACCTTCCTCCTGCGGCGGTCTGCGATGAGCGCCCCGGCGAGCGCCGTCCAACCGGTCTGGTGCGAGGCACCGAGCCCCGCGCCGGTGTCCCCGTGGAAATATTCGTGGAACAGCATCGGATCGCGCCACGCGGGATCCCGACGGAACGACGCCGGTGCGTCGTCGGACGGCCGACGCCCGTCGGCACCGCGCACGAACAGCGACAGCAACCGGCGCTCCAGCTCGTCGGCGACGTCGCAGAGTCGGACATGGACTCCGGAGCCGGTGGGCAACTCGACGGTAAAGTCCGCTCCGAAGCACTCGTGCAGGTGGCGCAACGATTCGAGCGCGAGGTAGTTGAACGGGAACCACACCGGCCCCCGCCAGTTCGAATTGCCGCCGAACAGTCCGCTGGTGGATTCCGCGGGCTCGTAGTCGAGTCGCGCCTCGCCGCCCGGCAGCGGGACCACGAGCGGGTGGTCACGGTGGTACCGCGACAGCGACCTCAGCCCGAAAGGCGACAGGAATTCCTGCTCGTCGAGCATGCGCGCCAGCACACGGACAAGGCGATCGTGGTCCACGAGGGTCAGGAGCGCGGGGCGGCGGTCGTCCGGGTCGAAGTGCAGGAACTCGCCGACCCAGGGATTGTGGTCGATGTACCAGCGGGCACGCGCCCGGAAATCCGACAGCTGCTCCCACAGCCGCGGATCGATGCGCACCGCGGCGAACAAGGGCAGCAGCCCGACCATGGAACGCGCGCGCAGCGGGATCGTCGTGCCGTCCGGCTTGCGCAACCGGTCGTAGAAGAACCCGTCGTCCTCGCTCCACAGTTCGCGCGTCGCGCGCGCGATCGAGCAGAAGTGCTCGAAGAACTTGAGCGCCACGTCCTCGTACGCGCGGTCGTGGTTCGCGAGCCGCAGCGCGATCTCGAGCATGTTGAGGCAGTACTTGGCCATCCAGGCCGTGCCGTCGGATTGCTCGAGGATCCAGCCCTCGGGCAGCGGCGTGGAGCGGTCGAAGGCGCCGATGTTGTCCAGGCCGAGGAAGCCGCCCTCGAAGATGTTGTCGCCGAGCACGTCCTTGCGGTTGACCCACCACGTGAAGTTGATCAGCAGCTTCTGGAACGCGCGGGCGAGGAACTCGAGGTCCCGGCTGCCGTCGATCGCGAACACGCGCAGCGCCGCCCACGCCTGCACCGGCGGGTTGACGTCGCCGAAGTTCCATTCGTACGCGGGCAGCTGGCCGTTCGGATGCATGTACCACTCGCGGCCGAGCAGCAGCAGCTGGTGCTTGGCGGCCTCGGGATCCGTGTGCGCGAGTACGATGCAATGGAACGCGAGGTCCCAGGCTGCGAACCACGGGTACTCCCACTTGTCCGGCATCGCGAGGATGTCGTGGTTGCTCAAGTGGCGCCAGTCGGCGTTGCGCCCGGTGAGCCGCGACGCTGGCGGCGGCACGGCGTCGCCGTCGAGCCACTTCGCGACGTCGAAGTGGTAGAACTGCTGGCCCCAGGTCATCCCGGCGAATGCCTGGCGCATGATGCGCGCCTCCTCGTCGGTCGCCGCGGCGGGACGCAGCTCGGCGTAGAACTCGTCCGCCTCGCGCTCGCGCGTCGCCAGCACCTGCTCGAATTCGGTGCCGAGGTCAGCTTCCGCGATGTGCTCCTGCCGCGCGAGTCGCAGTCGCAACTCGACGGACTGACCGGCCGGGACGGCGAGCCGATACCAGCAGGACATCTTCGACCCGCGGCGAGCGGGATTGACCGTTGCAGCCCCGTGGATCACGTGGTCGTTGATCCCGTCCTTGGGATACGGGGTCGATCCCGGCACGCCGAACAGGCGTGGCGCATTGGTCTCGTTCTCGCAGAACAGCAGTGTCGGCCGGGCGCCGCCCGATGGCGCGCCGGCCGTGAGCGACCAGTTCCCGATGCGCGAATCTTCGACCACGGCGATGGCGGCATTCCCGACGTCCGGGCCTGCCGCGTGGATCGAGGGGCGGGGCTCATCGTCTCCCCACGACCACCGGTTGCGGAACCACAAGGTCGGCAACACGTGCAGTTCCGCCGCGTCGGGCCCGGCATTGTGGATCGTCAGGCGCATGCACACGTCGCGCGGGGACGCCTTCGCGTAGTCCGCGGTGATGGCCCAGTACCGGCCGTCGTCGAAGATGCCGGTGTCGGCAAGTTCGAATTCGCGGTCGCCCCGGTTGCGCCGCGCATTCTCCTCACGAAGTCGCGCGTACGGGAACTCGGCCTGAGGGTAGTGGTAGCGCCAGCGCAGCCAGGACGCCGTCGGCGTCGCATCCTCGTACCACCAGCACTCCTTCGCGTCCTCGCCGTGGTTGCCCTCGTGCCCGGTGAGCCCGAAGATCCGCTCCTTCAGGATCGGGTCACGGCCGTTCCAGAATACGAGCGCGAAGCACAGGTTCTGGCCGGCATCGCAGAGTCCGGCGAGGCCGTCCTCGCTCCAACGGTAGGCCCGCGACCGCGCGTGGTCGTGCGGAAAGTAGCGCCAGGCATCACCGTCCGCGCTGTAGTCCTCGCGCACCGTGCCCCACGCGCGCTCGCTGAGCCACGGACCGAACGCCTTCCACTCGCCGGCTTGCCGCGAAGTGCTCGCGGCAAGCCGGGCGCGCTCGGCTCCCGGTCCGGCTTTCTTCGCCTGCATGGGGGTGGCGACCTGCGGCCTGTGCCAGGCCGCCTATTCCCGTGCGCCTCCGGCAAAGCATCCGCTGCCGTCCTGCGGGCAGACCACCACGATGGTCTGTCTCTGGCCGCAGCCTTCCACTCCGACGGTGTATTCGGCGCGATACACGCCGAAGCGGATCGAGACCGGGGCGACCATCTCGCGCGACAGCACCTGTCCCGTGGCGCTCGGGCAGTTCATGTCGAACGACACGCGCTGCACCGCGGTCTGGACGGCCTGCTGCTGCTGCGCGTCGAGCTGCTGGTCGGTCGACTCGCAGCCCGCAAGCCCGGCCAGGCATGCCGCTGCGATCACGATTCGATGTCTCATGTCGTCACTCCTCGTTGTTGGCCATGGTCCGTCGTGTCAGGGGCTCGAGCCGCTCACGGCGACTTCGCGGCTCCGCCGGCGGCTGCGGACGACTCGGTCATGTCCGCGGCCTTGGCGACCCAGCCACCGCCCATCGCCTTGTAGATCCCTGCGAGCGACGCACAAAGATCCGCGCGGGCTGCTGCCCAGGCGAGTTCCTGCGGGAAGAGCTGCTCCTCGGCCTGCAGCACCGTCGCGTACGGGGCGCGACCGACGTCGAACTGCAGTTGCGCCATGTGCTGATACCCGCGCAGTGCGTCGACCAGCTTCTCCTGCGCGGCGACCTGCTCCGCGAGTGTCGTCCGCGACACCAGCGCATTATCCACGTCCGCAAACGCATTCTTGATGGCGAGCTGATACGAGGCGAGCGCCGCCTGTTCGGCCGCCTTGGCCTGCTTCACCTGCCCGTAGATCGCGCCACCCGAGAAGATCGGACCCGCGACCTGGCCCGCGTAGCTCCAGGTGCCCGCCGGGCCCTTGAACAGGTCGGAGAGTTCGGTGCTTGCGCTGCCGAGCGCCCCGGTCAACGAGATCGTCGGGAAGAACTGCGCCTCCGCCGCGCCGATCTGCGCATTGGCGGCGACGAGCAGCTGCTCGGCCTGCATCACGTCCGGCCGGCGCTGCAGCAGGTCCGAAGGCACGCCCGCGGGCACCTGCGGCAGCGTGATGTCGAAGATCGACTTGCCGCGCTCGATCGGCCCAGGGTTGCGCCCGAGCGCTATCGAGAGCCCGTTCTCGAGCACCGCGATGTCGCGGCGGATGCGCGGGATCTGCGCGGTCGCCGTCTGGTAGCGCGCACGCGCCTGCTCCACGTTCATCTGCGAGACACGGCCGTACTTGAACTTCAGTTCCATCACCCGCAGCGACTCGGCATAAGTCGCCTGCGTGCGCTCGGCCATCGTGAGCTGCTCGTCCAGCCCCCGGAGCTGCAGGTAGCCGGTCGCGACGGTCGCGACCAGCGACAGGATCACGCCGCGTCGCGCCTCCTGGGTGGCGAGCAGGTCCGCCTGAGCCGCCTCGGTCAGGCGGCGAATGCGCCCCCACAGGTCGATCTCCCACGTCGCGCCCGCCAGCACCTGGTAGGCGTCGGTGGGATTCTCGATCCCGGACGCGAGGTCCGTCGTCCCGTGCGTCGAGAATTTGTCGCGAGCGGCTACGCCGCTGTAACCGACCTGCGGGAACAACGGCGACCGGGTGGTCGTCAGTACGCCGGCCGCCTGCTCGACGTTGGCGGTGGCGATCCTGACGTTCCAGTTGTTGGCCAGCGCCTCGGCGATCAGCGCGTCGAGCACCGGGTCGCCGAACTGCTTCCACCACTCCGCGTCGGCGTCAGCGGTGGCCTGCTGCGGTTCGAATCGGAACGCGTCCGGGGACTTGACTTCGGGTCGGTGGTAGTCGGGGCCGACCATGCACGCCGGCAGCGCGAGGGACACCAGGATGATCGCGGTTCGGGCGCGCATGTCAGCCCCCCTCCCCGGCCGATCCCGCGGCCGCCGGCGCATCCCCTCCGCCGGCCGGCGCGGTGCCGCCGGTGGCATGCGCACGCAACGCGGATTGCGGCCGCGCCTCGCCGCCGAACACCCTGGCACTCATGGTCTCGAGCAGCCAGAAGAACATCGGGATGAAGAAGATCGCGATCAGCGTCGCGGCGAGCGTGCCGCCGATCACGCCGGTGCCGATCGAATGCCGGCTGTTGGCCGACGCGCCGGTCGCGATGGCGAGCGGCACGGTGCCGAGCACGAACGCGAAGGACGTCATGATGATCGGCCGCAGTCGCAGCTTCGCCGCCTCGGCTGCCGCGTCGAAGAACGACATGCCTTCCTTGCGGTTCAACTCGACCGCGAACTCGATGATCAGGATGGCGTTCTTCGCGGCGAGGCCCACCAGCGTGAGCAAGCCGATCTGGAAGTAGATGTCGTTCGGGATGCCGCGCAGCGCGATGGCGAGCAGTGCCCCCAGGATTGCGAACGGCACGGCCATCATGACTGCGACCGGCAGCGACCAGCTCTCGTACTGGGCCGCGAGGATCAGGAACACGAACAGCAGGCCGAACACGAATGCGATCGCCGACGTCGAGCCCGACGAGACCTCTTCGCGCGCCTCGCCGGCCCACTCGTAGCCGTAGCCGGAGGGCAGCTGTTGCTCCACGACCTCGCGGATTGCCGCGAGCGCCGCGCCGGAGCTGACGCCGGGCGCCGGCGCGCCGTTGAGCGCGATCGCCGGGTAATTGTTGAAGCGGGTCATGAGGTCGGCACCCGTCACCCAGCGCGCATTGACGAGCCCCGACAGCGGCACCATGTCGCCCATGCGGTTCCTGACGTAGAACCGGCCGATGTCCTCGGGCGTCATGCGGAACCTGGGCTCCGCCTGCAGCACCACCTGGTAGAGGCGCGAGTCCTTCGGAAACTGGCTGACGTACAGCGAGCCGAACATCGTCTGCAGCGTGCTGTAGACGTCCTGCACCGGCACGCCCAGCACCTCGGCCTTCTCGCGGTCGACCTCCGCGAGCATCTGCTGGCCGTCGGTGCGGATCGTGGTGTTCACGCCCGCGAGCTCCGGGCGCTTCTTCGCCTCGGCGATGATCTTGCCGACCACGTCGGCCAGCTGCTGGTAGTTGCCCGAGCCCTTCTGCTCGATCCAGATCTGGAAGCCGGCCGTGACACCGAGGCCCGGGATGGCAGGGGGGTTGACGCCCCGCACCAGTCCGCCCTGGATTCCGCCGAATTCCCTGGCCGTGTCGGCGATCAGCGCGTCGGCGGACAGGGCCTTGCCCTTGCGCTCCTCGTAGTTCTTCAGCGACACGAACAGCACGCCGAAGTTGGTCTTCAACTGCGAGTCGATCAGGCTGTAGCCGTCCACCTGGGCGACATTGGCCACCGCCGGGTGCTTGGCCACGATCGTGCGCGCCTGGTCGCCGACCGCGTGCGTGCGGCCGAGGCTCGCCGAGTCCGGCAGGAAGTAGCCGACGAACACGTAGCCCTGGTCTTCCTGCGGCACGAACGCCGTGGGCAGCCACTTGAACAGCACCACGCAGCCCAGCACCACGGCGCCCAGCACGCCGAGGCCACGCACCCAGTTGTGCGTCACCCACTTGACGCCGCCGACGTAGGAGTCCGTGAGACTCGTCAGCGTGTCGTCGAACCACTTGAAGAATCCCTTCTTTTCCTCGTGCCGCGCCTGGATCAGGATCGCGGCGAGCGCCGGCGACAACGTGAGCGCCACCAGTCCCGAGAACACCACGGAGATCGCGATGGTGACGGCGAACTGCTTGTAGAGCGCGCCGGTGATGCCGCCGAGGAACGCCACCGGGATGAACACCGCGTTCAGCACCAGCACCACGGCGATCACGGGGCCCGACACCTCGTCCATGGCGCGCTTGGCCGCTTCCTTCGCGGAGAGGTTGAACTGCACCATGTTGCGCTCGGTGTTCTCGACCACGACGATCGCGTCGTCCACGACGAGGCCGATCGCGAGAATCATGCCGAACAGGGTCAGCATGTTGATCGAGAAGCCGAACAGCAGCATGCCGACCAGCGCGCCGAGGATCGAGACCGGCACCGCCAGCGTCGGGATGATCGTGAGCCGCATGCTGTGCAGGAACACGAACACGACCAGCACCACGAGCACCAC
>DAOMFD010000107.1:0-6601 GCA_035429605.1 Steroidobacteraceae bacterium
CCGTGCTCGCGATCGACTCCCTGCCGCGCCAGCTCTCCCGCGCCCAGAAGATGGACGCGCTCACCTCCATGGCCAGCATCAGCGGCTACCGCGCCGTGATCGAGGCGGCCAACGCCTTCGGCCGCTTCTTCAACGGCCAGATCACCGCCGCCGGCAAGATCCCGCCGGCCAAGGTCTTCATCGCCGGCGCCGGCGTCGCGGGCCTGGCCGCCATCGGCACGGCCGCCAACCTCGGTGCCATCGTGCGCGCGAACGACACGCGCGCCGAAGTCGCCGACCAGGTCGTGTCGCTGGGCGGCGAATTCGTCAAGGTGGATTACGAGGAGGAAGGCTCCGGCGGCGGCGGCTACGCCAAGGTGATGAGCGAGGGCTTCCAGCAGGCCCAGCGCGCGATGTACGCGAAGCAGGCCAGGGACTCCGACATCATCATCACGACTGCGCTGATTCCCGGCAAGCCGGCGCCGAAGCTCATCACCGCCGACATGGTGAAGAGCATGAAGCCGGGCAGCGTCATCGTGGACATGGCGGCCGAGCAGGGCGGCAACTGCGAGCTCACGGTGCCGGGCGAGGCCGTCGTGCGGCACGGCGTCACCATCATCGGCTACACGGATCTCGCCAGCCGCCTCGCCAAGCAGTCGTCGACGCTCTATTCGACGAACCTGCTGCGCCTCACCGAGGAACTCTGCAAGACCAAGGACGGCGTCATCGACGTCAACATGGACGACGATGCCATCCGCGGGCTGACCGTGATCAAAGACGGCGCGATCACCTGGCCTCCACCGCCGCCCAAGCTGCCGGCTGCACCGCCGCAGGCGAAGCCAGCGGCGGCGGCCCCGACCCCGGCGAAGAAGTCAGGCCATGGGCACGGCGGCGCCGGCGAGCCGGCGTCCGTGAAGAGCGTTGCCGTGATGTTCGGCGTCGGCGCGCTGCTCTTCTGGCTGGTCGGTGCCTTTGCACCGGCGACGTTCCTCGCGCACTTCACCGTCTTCGTGCTGGCGTGCTTCGTCGGCTACATGGTGATCTGGAACGTCACGCCCTCGCTGCACACGCCGCTCATGAGCGTGACCAACGCGATCTCGAGCATCATCGCCGTCGGCGCGCTGATCCAGGTGGCGCCGCCACTCGTCGAGGGAACCGAGGGTCGCCCCGACAGGCTGATCCTCGGCCTCGCGGTGCTCGCGCTCACGCTCACCGCCATCAACATGTTCGGCGGCTTCGCCGTCACGCGTCGCATGCTCGCGATGTTCCGGAAGTAAGGGGAGCGCAGGCATGACCGCAAACATCGCAACCGTGGCCTACATCGCCGCGACCATCCTGTTCATCCTGAGCCTCGGCGGGCTGTCGAATCCCGAGACGTCCCGGCGCGGCAACGTGTACGGCATCATCGGCATGACCATCGCCGTGCTCGCGACGGCGTTCGGGCCGCGCGTCACCATGGCCGGCATCCCGTGGATCGTCGGCGCGCTGCTGGTCGGCGGCTCGATCGGCCTGTACCTGGCGCGCAAGGTGCAGATGACGCAGATGCCGGAGCTGGTCGCCGTGATGCACAGCCTCGTCGGCCTCGCGGCGTGCCTCGTCGGCTACGCGAGCTACGTCGACACCTCCACGGTGTTCCCGACGGCCGCCGAGAAGTCCATCCACGAGATCGAGATCTACCTGGGCGTGCTGATCGGCGCCGTGACGTTCTCAGGCTCCGTCATCGCGTACGGCAAGCTCTCCGCGAAGATCGGCGGCAAGCCCTTGCTGCTGCCGGCGCGGCACTGGCTCAACCTCGCCGGGCTGCTGGTCGTGATCTGGTTCGGCGTGAAGTTCCTGCAGGCGCCGGACATCGAGACCGGCATGACGCCCCTCATCGTGATGACCGCGATCGCGCTCCTGTTCGGCGTGCACATGGTGATGGCGATCGGCGGCGCGGACATGCCGGTGGTCGTGTCGATGCTGAACAGCTACTCGGGGTGGGCTGCGGCGGCCACCGGGTTCATGCTGTCGAACGACCTGCTGATCGTGACCGGAGCGCTGGTCGGATCGTCGGGCGCCATCCTGTCGTACATCATGTGCCGCGCGATGAACCGCAATTTCATCAGCGTCATCGCGGGCGGCTTCGGCACGGGCGAGGGCGCGGCGCCGGCGGCAGCGGGTGCGCAGCCGGCCGGCGAGGTGACGGCGATCAGCGCCGTGGAGACCGCCGAGCTGCTGCGCGATGCGAAGAACGTGATCATCGTGCCGGGCTACGGCATGGCGGTCGCGCAGGCGCAGCACACCGTGTACGAGATCACGAAGCTGCTGCGGGAGAAAGGCGTGAACGTGCGCTTCGGCATCCACCCGGTCGCGGGCCGCATGCCAGGCCACATGAACGTGCTGCTCGCCGAGGCGAAGGTGCCGTACGACATCGTGATGGAGATGGACGAGATCAACGACGATTTCCCCGACACCGACGTCTCGATGGTGATCGGCGCCAACGACATCGTGAATCCGGCGGCGGAGGATGACCCGACCAGCCCGATCGCCGGCATGCCGGTGCTGCAGGTGTGGAAGGCGAAGACCTCGATCGTGATGAAGCGCTCGATGGCCTCGGGCTACGCCGGCGTCGACAATCCGCTGTTCTACAAGGAGAACAACCGGATGCTGTTCGGCGACGCGAAGAAGATGCTCGAAGAGGTCCTCGCTGCGCTCAGGGGCTGATCGCGCCGCACGCCTCGCTCCCGCCCACCGGAACGCCGAGGGGCGTCGGGATTCCCGCCCCCCCCTGTTGTCAACCCGCGGCGCGCGCCGGTAGGCTTGGCCGCGACAGGGGGACGCTCGCTCGCGACGAGCCACAATGAGGCGCCCCCGCCGGGCAAAGGGGGCCCACACATGAAACGCACCGTCACGCTGATCCTGCTATCGGTCTGCTCCGCCGCGTTCGCCAAGGATGCACCGGTCTTCGACCCGGCCGCCGATCCCGCCGCGCTGGCGGCGAGCTTCGTCGAGGTGAGCAACATCAAGGCGCTCGCCGGCACGAAGAAGGTGGCCGTCTCGCAGTTCCGCGTCGAGTTCGCGGTCGAGAATTCCGCCAAGGCGACGTCGTCCAGCAGCGCCGGGTGGACCTCCACCAGTTCGGACGTGAAGCTCGTCGGCGTTCCCACCGAGACACTGCAACAGGTCGCCGACGCCATGGAGGACCGCTTCGTCGAGGAACTCGGCAAGGCGGGACTGGAGGTCGTCCCCTACGACGTGCTCAAGGAGGACGCGGCCTACAAGTCGCTCGCGCCCGTGCTGCGCACGTCGAACGAGCCGCTCGGCACGCAGACCGGCGAGTCCATCTTCGTCGGCGGGCACGGGACGCCCTACTACCTGACCAACGACGACAAGCATCTCGGCCTCGGCACGATGCTCGGTGCCTTCAGCACGACGCAGCCGCAGAACATCGAGCCCTCGATCGCGAAGCAGCTCGACGCCGCCGTGCTGCGCGTGACGGTGATGGTCGCCTTCGCGGACCAGAAAACCAGCGGCGGACTGTTCCACTCCGGTTCGTCGGTCAAGACCGAGCTCGGGCTGACGATCGTGCCCGAGATCACCGGGATGCTCGTCATCACGCCGGCCTCGGGCAAGACGCGCGCGACGCTCGACGAGAGCGTGGTGATGGGCAGCGAGATCTTCGACCTGCGCACCACCAAGAAGGAAGGCTTCGCGATCCTGACCGGCTTTCGCGGCACCAAGAACTACGACGCCGTGACCACGCCGGAGGCCTACTCGGATCTCGTGACGAAGTACGGCCAGGCGCTGCAGTCGGCGATGGTGGCGGCAATCAGGCCGGGCCTCGGACCGTAGGCAACCCCGGGCGTCCCGGCCCTCCCCGGGGCCGAAGCGCCGGCCGGCACGGCTGGGCTAAGCTAGGGCATGGACCCCGCCTCGGACTCAGATCGCCCCCTGCGCGAGGACATCCGCCTGCTCGGGCGCCTGCTCGGCGACACGGTTCGCGAGCAAGTAGGTGACGGCGCCTTCGAACTTGTCGAGCACATCCGCCAGAGCTCGATCGCCTTCCGCCGTGACGACGACGTCGAGGCGCGACGGGAACTGGAACGCATCCTAGACGGCCTGAGCCGCGAACAGACGATGGTGGTCGCGCGCGCATTCAGCTACTTCTCGCACCTCGCCAATCTCGCGGAGGACGTCGACACGATCCGCCGCAGCCGACGTTCGGCGATCGATGGCGACCCGCCGCCGGAAGGCAGCATGGTGCGGGCACTCGACCGCGTCTCGACGGCCGGGTTCGGGCCGGATGCGCTCGCGGCGTTCTTCGCCGATGCGCTGGTCGTCCCGGTGCTCACTGCGCATCCGACCGAGGTTCAGCGCAAGAGCGTGCGCGACCTGGAAATGAACATCGAGCGCTTGCTCCGCGCGCGCGATCGCACACGAGTGACCCCCGCGGAGGCCGACGCCAACGACGAGGAGGTCCGGCGCGCGGTCCTCGCTTTGTGGCAGACACGGATCCTGCGGCTGGAGAAGCTGGGCGTGATCGACGAGGTCGCCAACGGCCTGTCGTTCTTCGAGCAGACCTTCCTGCCCGAGGTCCCTCGCCTCTACGGCGCCCTCGAGGACGAACTGCAGCGCCGGGAGCCGGCCCGGGCGTGGGACGAACTGCCGTCGTTCCTGCGCATCGGCTCGTGGATCGGGGGGGACCGCGACGGCAATCCGTTCGTCACTGCGGAGGTGCTGCGACACACCTTGCGCATGCAGTCCTCGCGGGTCTTCGAGTTCTACCTGGATGAGCTGCACGCCCTGGGCGCCGAACTTTCACTGACGACACTGGCGACCGGGGTCACGCCGGAGCTCCTCGCGCTGGCCGAGCGGTCCCCGGACACGAGCCCTCATCGCCGCGATGAGCCCTACCGTCGGGCGCTGACCGGCCTGTACGCGCGAGTCGCCGCGACGACCCGCGCGCTCGAGCAGCACGAGCCGCTGCGCCATGCGGTGGGCGACGCGCCTCCCTATGCCCGTGCCGGCGAACTGGCGGCGGATCTCGACGTCATCCACCGCTCGCTCGTGGCACACGGCTCGTCGTTGATTGCCCGCGGCAGGCTGCGCCGCCTGCGGCGCGCGGTCGGCGTATTCGGGTTTCATCTCGCCGCGGTTGACCTGCGACAGAATTCCGACGTTCACGCCCGCGTCGTCGCTGAGTTGCTTACGGCAGCGAGGCCGGAGGTGGACTATTCACGCCTCGACGAAGACGCCCGCATCCGCCTGCTGGTCGAGGAGCTGGCCTCGCCCCGCCTGCTTGCTTCGCCGTACCTGGACTATTCCGCAGAGACGCGCAGCGAGCTCGAGATCCTGCGGGCCGCGGCCGACATGCATCGGCGCTACGGACCCGAATGCATCCCGAACTACGTCATCTCGAAGTGCGACGGCGTGTCCGACGTGCTCGAGGTCGTGGTCCTGTTGCGCGAGGCCGGGCTGTTCCGCGCGGCCGACGCGCGCCTGCAATGCAACGTTGTCCCGCTGTTCGAGACCATCACGGACCTGCAGGGGGCGGCCCGCACGATGGACCGGCTGATGGCCATCCCGGTCTACGCCCGCATGCTCGCGGGCCGCGGCTCCGCGCAGGAGGTCATGCTCGGCTACTCCGACAGCAACAAGGACGGTGGTTACCTCACGTCACGCTGGGAATTGTTCAAGGCGCAGACCGGGCTGGTCGGGACGTTCCGGCGGCACGGAGTACGGTTGCGCCTGTTCCACGGCCGCGGCGGCTCGGTGGGGCGCGGCGGCGGGCCGAGCTACGAGGCGATCGTCGCGCAGCCGCAAGGAACGGTGCAGGGACAGATTCGCATCACCGAGCAGGGCGAAGTCATCGGCGTGAAGTACTCGAACCCGGAGGTCGGGCGGCACAACCTCGAGATCCTCGCCGCGGCGACGCTCGAGGCCACCCTGCTCGGCGGCCGTGGCGAGGCTCCGCCGCCCGCGTACCACGAAGCCCTCGAGTCGCTCTCGACGCTGGCGCTCGCGGCTTACCGTGGCCTCGTCTACGAGACGCCGGGATTCGAGGACTACTTCTGGGAATCGACCGTCATCAGCGAGATCGCGGAACTCAACATCGGCAGCCGCCCCGCCTCGCGCACCCAGTCGCGCTCGATCGAAACGCTGCGTGCCATCCCCTGGGTGTTCTCGTGGTCGCAGTGCCGGTTGATGCTCCCGGGCTGGTACGGGTTCGGCACTGCAGTCACCGAGTGGCTCGCGAATCGCGCCGACGGGCTCGCACTGCTCAACGAGATGAACCGGACCTGGCCGTTCTTCGCTTCCGTCCTGTCCAACATGGAAATGGTCCTCGCCAAGGCGGACCTCGCCATCGCCTCCCGCTATGCGGCGCTGGTCAACGACGCGACGCTGCGCGAGGCCATCTTCCGCAGGATCCGCGCCGAATTCGAGCGGACCACCGAGGTACTGCTGCGAATCCTGGGCGCGAACAGTCTACTGGCAGGAAACCAGAGTCTGGCCGAATCGATCCGCTACCGGTTTCCGTACCTCGACCCCCTCAATCACATCCAGATCGAGCTGCTGCGCCGCTACCGGTCCGGCGACCGCGAGGAGCGCAGCCGGCGCGGGATCCATCTGACGATCAACGGCA
>DAOMFD010000108.1:0-6595 GCA_035429605.1 Steroidobacteraceae bacterium
GCAGGCGACGCCTCCGGTCCCGCGGCGAGTGCGCCTTCGACCGCGCCGCCGTTCGAGTGGAAGAACGTCGAGCGCGTCGTGGCATTCGCGGACGTGCACGGCGCTTACGATGAACTCGTGGCATTGCTCCAGTCTGCCGGCGTCGTCGACGCCCGCCTGAACTGGTCGGCCGGCAAGACGCACCTCGTGAGCCTCGGTGATCTCCTCGATCGCGGCGACGACTGCCGCAAGGTCATGGACCTGCTGATGCGCCTGCAGCGGGAGGCCGCGGCGGCCGGCGGCCAGGTCCACGTCGTGGTCGGCAACCACGAGGCCATGAACGTGCTCGGCGACCTCCGCTACGTGAGTCGCGGGGACTACGCTCAGTATGTCGAGGACGAGGACGCCGCGTCACGCGACGAGCAGCGCAGGCAATTCCTGGCGCGCAATCCCGGGAAGTCGGATGCGTACTTCGACAGGGTCTTCCCGCCGGGCTATTTCGGGCAGCGCAAACTGCTCGGTCCCGGCGGCAAGTACGGACGATGGATCCTCGCGCAGCCCGCGATCATCGTGGTCAACGACACCGTGTTCATGCACGGCGGACCGTCGCTGGCACTCGGCGGCCGCAGCATCGCGCAGCTCGATCGCGACTACGACGCCGCGCTCGAGACCTACCTCGCGAGCGAGGCGGCGCTGCGCGATGCAGGACTGCTCGAGCCCGAGGACCCGTACGGCCGTCGCCCGGACCTGGCCCAGGCAAGGCTCGGCGCGATGCCAGCGGACGAACGGCGGGGGGCGCTGGCACCGCTGGTCGCACAGTTCGCACGGGCCGACGAGAACCCCCTGCTAGGGCCCGACGGACCCAACTGGTATCGCGGTGCAGCCCTCTGCAACGAATGCGCCGAAGCGGACGTGCTGCGACCGTTCCTGGCCGCAGCGGGCGCCAGGCGCGTCGTGGTCGGCCACACCGTGGCGCGTGACGGCACCGCCGTCGCGCGCTTCGACGGCGCGCTGATCAAGCTCGACGCCGGGATGAACAAGGCGATCTACCATGGAAGGCCGGCGGCGCTGATCCTCGATTCGAGCGGCATCAGGGTTGCCTATGCGAATCCGACGGTGCCGCCGGCCGACGTCCCTCGCGAGACGCTGTACCTGTCGTCACCGACCATGGACGAGAATACCGTCGCGGCGGTGCTTGCGGCTGGCTCGATCGAGCCCACCGAGACCTGCGGGCCGGGCATCGTGCGGGTCCGCGTGACGCAGGAAGGCAAGAGCGTCGATGCGGTCTTCGAGGCAGCACCCGCGAAGACGGTCGGTCACGAGCTTGCGGCGTGGCGCCTCGACCAGCTGCTCGGGCTCGGCCTGGTCCCGGCGACGGTGGCGCGCACCTATGGCGGCGCCGCCGGTGTGCTGCAGGGCCGACCGGCGAGCTGGGCGACCGAGCAGGACCGGCAGAATCTCGCGAACGGCGCCCGAGCCGGGCTCGCCTGCCAGGTCATCTCCAATGACCCGCGCGTCCAGCCGATCAGGCGACCACTGGCCACGGCAGCCGTGCCCGCGCGCCTGCCGTCGGGCGGATACTGCGACATCAAGGCGCAATACCAGCTTGCGTACGCGTTCGACGCGCTGATCGGCAACCAGGCGCGCACGTTCGACCGCTACCTGTACGACCTCGACCCCTCCATGCAAGCCCGGGGACTGTCGTTGATCCTGAGCGGGCACGGATCGGCATTCGGCAGCCAGGTGCAGCTCCCCTCCGCCATCCAGGGGCCACTGGCCGGCACCGGCCCCGAGATGCAGTCTCGCCTGCGCAAGCTCGATGCAGCCGCGGTCAAGGCGGCGATCGGCCAGTGGGTGAGCGACGCGGAGATAAAGGCGCTGATGGCCCGCCGCGACCGGATCCTCGAGATCACGCGCGCGCCGGCTGCGAACTGAGCGCGCGGCGAGGCCTGAACTGCGAACGCAGCCACGGCCGGGGCGCGCGTCAATCGCGCAGCATGGCCCTGCGCACCACGAACGAGCTGGTGGCTTCGAGTCCGTCCACGTCGCATGCGACGACGACCACCATGAATTCCTCCACATGGCCATCCGGAGCCGTGCCATGGAAGCGTCGACGCGGCGCGTCGAAACGCAGCCAGCCCGGCAGGGCCTTCCCGTCCGCGAGTCGCGCAGTCAGGCGCAGCACGTCGCCCGGATCGGCGTCGACGAATGCGTCCTCGAGCACGAAGTGCTCGACCGGGCTGCCCGGCACGTACAGCAGGTCCGCGATGGGCTGCCGGGCCTCGGGCGCGACGTTGGTGACGCACTCCTGCGCCTTGCGCCCGAATTCGCGGCCGATCGCGACCGCCAGCCCGATCCACGCGAGCGCCAGCACCAGGTTGACCGCGGCGAACGCCGGCGCATGCCAGCCGAGCAGGTTGAGCCCGACGTACAGTACGCCCGCCTGGATCACGTCGCCGATGCGCCAGTAGAACGTGTCGATCGCGGTCTTGCCCTCGTACTTCGCGTCGCGGTCCACCGGGAGGAACAGGGCCTGGCGCGTCGTATTCATCAGCGAGTAGTCGGTCGCGTTTTCCGTGATCTTCACCAGCCGGATCAGCGTGAAGACCGGGATGAAACCCACGAGCATGGTCGAGAACGTCAGCAGTCCGTAACCGATCGCCACGACCGACGGGTGGATCACGAGCGCGCCCTTGACCCCGACGGCGCGGTAGATGCGCGCCACGAGGAACAGCTGGATCGCGAGGCCAACGACCGTGACCCAGAACTGGTAGCTGCCGTAGAACTCCGCGATCAGGACGCTGGGGTCCAGCGCCCCGCCACTCGCCGTCGCGCGCGCGGCTGCGTCGTGCTGCACGAAATCGGCGAGGATGAATTCGCCGGTGGTGTTGATCCAGTTGAGCAGCACGACGAGCAGCGCGACCAGCAGCAGGTAACGGTCCCTCAGCACGAGGCCGATGCCGCCGAGCAGCCTCGGGGTGGACGCGCCGTGCTCGGGTGCGATCGCACGCGAACCCTCGGGAATCGCCGCGCGCTCAGGACCGATGAGCCACAGCGTCGCCAGCAGCAGCAGCGACGACGCGATGATCAGCCCCACGGGCGTCAGCGCGGCCACCGCCAGCTGAGCGGTCTTGGCGCCGGCCAGTGCACCCAGGTTGGCGCCGACCATGATCACCGGGAACAGGCGCTGGCCGCTCTTGACGTTCATGCAGTCGGCCGCAAAAGCCCACAGCTGCGAAACGACCATGATCCCGTAGATGCTCGCCCAGACGAAGAACACGAAGGCGACGGACACGCCGGCCCAGACGGCGGCCGCGAAGATCCACAGGTTGACCGCGAAGAACACCGTCACCCCGCGCAGCAGGCGTGCGCCGTCGAACCTGCGGCGTACCACCCCGTAGAGTGGCACCACCAGCATGAGCACCAGCGCCGTGATCGCGACGCCGTACGACCGCATCTCCGCCGAGTACTTCGCGAGCACCAGCGCCTCGCGCAGCGCCTTCATCACCTGGTAGGAGAACAGCATCAGGAACGCGTGCGCCGCGAACATCAGCACGCCTGGTCCCTCGCCGGGCCGCACGCGCGTGAACAGCGACAGGAATCGCTCGAAGCGGCTGAGTCCGGACTGATCGATCAGCATCGGGTTTACCCGGTCGACCGCGCCAGTGCGCGTCGCAGGTCTTCCACGAGGTCATCGGGGTCCTCGACTCCGACCGACAGGCGCACGGTGCCCGGACCGATGTCCGACCACGCCAGTTGCTGCGGGGTGAAGCCGCGCGGCTGCTGCAGTGCCGGTGGGATGACCAGCGACTCCGTCGAGCCCAGGCTCGACGCGATTGCGAACAGCTCGAGTGCTTCGGCGAACCGGGTGCCTGCCTCGAGACCGGCCGCGATGTCGAACGTGACGATCGTGCCGAAGCCGTCCATCTGCCGTGTCGCAAGATCGTGGCCCGGATCCGACGCGAGGCCGGGATATCGCACTCTTGCGACCGCCTCATGTGAAGCCAGGAATTCGGCCACGACCGCGGCATTGCGGCATTGGACCTCCCAGCGAACGAAATAGGTCTTGAGCCCTCGCAGCATCAGGTAAGCCGCGTGCGGGTCGAGTGTCGGACCGAGCTGGACGAAGTCTTCGCGCATCGCATCGATGAGTTCCCGCCGTCCGATCACTGCGCCACCCATCACGTCGCCGTGCCCCGACGCGTACTTGGTCAGGCTGTGGGCAAACAGGTCCACGTCGTACTGCCCGTGGTTATGCAGCCCTGCGAGCGTATTGTCGAGCAGCGTCAGCGCCCCGTGCCTGCGCGCCACCGCGGTAACGCGCTCGAGATCGGCGACTTTCAGCACCGGATTGGTGGGCGACTCGAACACGATGAGTCGCGTCGGCGTGGCGGCCAGCGTGCGCTCGAGCGCGTCATGGTCGGTCACCGACAGCATCGTCGCGGAGACGCCGTAACGACCGAGCACCCGGCGCACGAACGACCGCGTCGGTGAGTAGGATTCCGCGAAATACACGACGTGGTCGCCCGACTTCAGCAGCGCGAGCAGCGTCGTGGTGATCGACGCGATGCCCGAAGCCGTGAGCAGGCATGCGTCGCGCTGCTGCAACTCCGCGAGCACGAGCTCGAGCTGCCGCAGCGTGGGGTTCCCGTCGCGCGAATAGTAGAAGCCATCCCTCTGGCCGGACCACGCCTTGCGGGTCTCCGCCACGTCGTCGAACGTGAACTTCACGGACTGGTAAATCGGCGCGACGAGGGCCCGGTTGTCCGGCGGCACCGGCACGTCAGGCAGGTGCGTGACGCGCGTGCGCTTCTTCATGTCAGCTCGAACCCGTCTGCGTCGAGGTGAGCCGGGAAGCTCTCGCGCCACGCGCGCAGCGACTGCAGGTCGAGCACCGCCGTCTCGACGCGGTCCCCGGCGCCCTCGCTCGAGACGGGCTGGCCCAGGAAGTCGAGGACGACGCTGTCACCGGCGTAGGCGACTCCGTTGCCGTCGCGGCCGATGCGATTCACGCCCGCCACGTAGCAGAGGTTCTCGATCGCGCGCGCGCGGAGCAGCGCCGACCACGCGTGCGCGCGGCGCGCCGGCCAGTTCGCGACGTACAGCAGCAGGTCGTAGTCGCCGCGGTTCCGGCTCCAGACCGGGAAGCGCAGGTCGTAGCAGACGAGCGGGCAGACTTTCCAGCCCTTCACGTTGACGACGATGCGCCGGTCGCCCGGCCGGTAGTGCTCGTGCTCGCCGGCCATCCGGAACAGGTGGCGCTTGTCGTAGTGCTCGAGCGACCCGTCCGGTCGCGCCCAGACGAGCCGGTTCACGTGCCGGTCCCCGTCACGCACGATCAGGCTGCCGGTGATGACGCAGCCCACCGCCGCCGCTTCCTCCCGCATCCACCCGACGGTCGGACCGTCCATCGGCTCGGCGAGGGCCGCGGCGTCCATGCTGAAGCCCGTCGAGAACATCTCGGGCAGCACGACGAGGTCCGTGTGCCCCGCCAGGCCCCGGAAGTGCGCCGCCAGTCGGTGCCGGTTCGCCTCCGGGTCACGCCAGGCGAGGTCCGCCTGCACCAGCGTGACGCGCAAGTGCTGGTTCATCACTGCAATCTCCTCAGGCGTTCACCAGCTGCCTCGATGGTCTCTGCACTCTTGGCGAAGCAGAATCGCACCAGCGACATGTTCAATGGTCGGCTCGAGAATACCGAGATCGGGATCGCGGCCACGCCGATTTCCCGGGTGAGCCACCGGGCAAACTCCACGTCCGGCAGTACGCTGACGCGGGAATAGTCCGCGAGCTGGAAATAGGTGCCCGCCGAGGGCGTGAACCGCAGCGCCGTGCCCTCCAGCTGCTGGCAGAAGTGGTCGCGCTTGCCCTGGTAGAACCCGGCAAGCTCGAGGTAGTGCTGCGGGCATTCGCGCAGGAACCCGGCCAGCGCCGCCTGCATCGGCGTGGCGACCGCGAACTGCACGAACTGGTGCACCTTGCGGAACTCGGCGGTGAGCGCCGCCGGTGCGATGCAATAGCCGACCTTCCAGCCGGTCGCATGATAGGTCTTGCCGAACGACGACACGACGAAGCTGCGCGCGGCGAGCTCCTCGTGTTCGAGCACGCTCTCGTGGCTGCGGCCGTCGAACACCATGTGCTCGTACACCTCGTCGGACAGCACCAGCGCATCCGTACCGCGCAAGGCAGCGGCCAGCGCGTCGAGGTCCGCCCGGGACCAGACGGCACCGCTCGGATTGTGCGGCGAATTGACGATGACGAGCCGCGTGCGACGCGAGATGGCTGCCCGCACCCGTTCCCAGTCCACCGCAAACGTCGGCGGCTCGAGCGGGACGCGGACCGCGCGTCCACCCGCCAGCTGCACCGCGGGTTCGTAGGAATCGTACGCCGGCTCGAGCAGGATCACCTCGTCGCCCGTCCGCACGACGGCCTGCACCGCGCAGAAAAGCGCCTCGGTGCCGCCGGAGGTGACGGTCACCTCGTCACCGGGCGACACGGTGCGACCGTACAGCGCACGCACCTTGGCGGCGATCGCTTCGACCAGCGCAGGCCATCCCGCCATGGGCGCGTACTGGTTGCGCCCCTCGCGCATGTGCTGCGCGACGAGTTCGACGAGGCG
>DAOMFD010000109.1:0-6580 GCA_035429605.1 Steroidobacteraceae bacterium
TCAAGGCCTGGCATCGCGAGATCGACGAGGTCGGCAAGTACCTCGAGGAGTACGGTGGCCGACTGCCGGCTGCGTTGCGCGCCGAGTACCAGCGCGTGAAGCACGCGCTCGGCTGAACGGAAAATGGGGACATTCTCCTATTTCGCGAATGCGAAATAGGAGAATGTCCCCATTTTCTCAGTCCTCGACCTGGTAGCGGATTGCGTCCGGCGCGCTCGAGTCCGGCAGCTTGCCGAGCCCGATCATGCCCTGCCCCACGAGGTGCAGCGAGTCGCGCCGGACGAAGGACTCCTTGCCGTCCTGCGCCACCACGAACGTGCCGTTCGTACTCTGGTCGACGAGCATCACCCTGTTGCGCGCGATCTCGATCTTGGCGTGGATGCGCGAGATCGGGCTGCCCTGCACGACGATGTCGTTCTCCTCGGCGCGGCCCATCGTCAGGCTTTCCTTGCCCTCGCCGAGCACGAGGTCCCGGCCCTTGAATCGCAGCCGCACGCGCTTCGGCCGGTGCCCGGTGCGCGCCTCGACCTCGATCGACGGCAGCATGCTGGTCGCGTCCTCCTGCTGCCACATCACCTCGAAGAGTTCCACCTCCTCGGTGCGGCCGCGCAACGGGGTGACGTCGATCTGGCGCGTCACCGCTCGCCACTCCGGCGACAGGCGTCCGACCATCTCCGAAGTCAGGATGATCTGCCCGGCTTTCGCCTGGCTGGTCATGCGGTTCGCGGTGTGGACCGAGGCGCCGAAGATGTCGCGGTTCTCGAGCACCACCGGCCCGAAGTGGCAGCCGATCCGGATCGCCACGTGCTGGCCCTGGACGGAGAGGCCGGGGTGCGCACCGATGTCCTGCTGCATCTCGCCGGCCGCGTTCACGGCGTCGTTCGCCGTCGGAAAGATCGCGAGGATCTCGTCGCCGATCGTCTTGATCACCGAGCCGCGGTTGCGCTCGGTCGCCGCGCGCATCAGGTCCACGCACGTGACCACCATGTCGCGCGCCTTGAGGTCGCCGAGCAACTCGTAGAGGCGCGTGCTCCCCACGACGTCGGCGAACAGGACGGCAACTTCGGTCTCGTTGCTCATCGGCGGTCGGATCAGGCCCCGGCTGCGCCGTCGCGGGCTGCGACGGGTTGCGCGGGATTATACAGAGGCGGGTTGACCCGTCCCAAAGAAGCGCCACGCACGATGCGCAGCGAATCCCGCAGGACTTGCGCGTCGGCGCCGGCCACGTTGCCCTGCTCGGCCAGGAAGCGCCGCCACGAGCGCGCGCCCGGGAAGCCTGCGTACAAGCCGTGGATCGGCCGCAGCAGCAGCGGCAATCGATGCCCATCGTGCAGCATGCGTTCGACGTAAGCGGCATACCTCTCGACGATCTCCTCGCGGCACGGCGGCGTCCACGCGCGATCGATGAACTCGCGGTGCAGGTCCGCGAGCAGGTAAGGCTCCTGGTACGCCTGTCGGCCGAGCATCACGCCGTCGCATCGGTCCCACCACTCGCGCACCTGCGCGACGGTCTTGAGCCCCCCGTTCAGGATCACCGTGAGTTCCGGGTGCTCGCGCTTGAGCCGCGCGACCGTCTCGTAGCGCAGCGGCGGGATTTCCCGGTTCTCCTTCGGCGTGAGTCCCTGCAGGATCGCCTTGCGCGCGTGGACGATGAACACGTCGACGCCGGAACGCCGCACCGTCTGCACGAAGTGGTCGAAGAAGCCGTAGTCGTCGAGCTCGTCGATGCCGATGCGGCACTTCACCGTGACGGGGATGCTCACCGCATCGAGCATCGCACGCAGGCAGTCGCTCACGAGCTGCGGCTCGGCCATCAGGCACGCGCCGAAATTGCCTTCCTGCACGCGGTCGCTCGGGCAGCCGACGTTGAGGTTGATCTCCGCATAGCCACGCTGCTCGCCGAGCTTCGCGGCGTGTGCGAGCAGGGCCGGGTCGGAGCCGCCGACCTGCAGCGCGACGGGCGACTCCGCCGGGTCGAATCCGAGCAGTCGCTCGACGTGCCCGTGACGCACCGCCTGCGCGGTCACCATCTCGGTGTACAGCAGCACCGCCGGGCTCACCAGCCGGTGCAGGTAGCGGCAGTGGCGGTCCGTGTAGTCCATCATCGGCGCGACGCAAATCCGCCGATCCGGAAATTGGGGACATTCACCATTTCTCGCCGAAAAATGGTGAATGTCCCCAATTTCTTTGTTGTCGGTCATGGGTGTGCCGTCTCGGCGACCAGCCAGTCCACGACCGCGCGCAAGGCTTCCTCATCGGACGCGCCCGCCGCGAGAGCGCCCTCGTACACGGCAAGCTGCCGATGCGCGCTCGTGCCGCGCCTCAGGATCGTCCGCAAGCTGTCGACCTCCGCCACGCAGCCGAGAGCCTCGGCATCCTCGCGCACCAGCCCGATGATCTCGTCCAGCAATTCAGCGAACGGCACGATGCGCTTGCGACCGAGGTCGAGCAGTCCCGCGTCGTACGAGTAGCGCATCGCACGCCAGCGGTTCTCGCCGAGCAGCAGGTGCGAATACATCCGCCAGCGCTGGTTCGCGCGCCGCAGCCGGTACAGCATGCGCAGCAGGCACTGGTTGAGCGCCGCAAGCGAAATCGCGTCCTCGAGCGTGGTGCAGCAGTCCATCACCCGCGTCTCGATCGTCGGGTAGCGCAGGCTCGGGCGCAGGTCCCACCAGATGCGCGACGTGTCGGCGATGATGCCGGTCTCGACCAGGATGTCGGTGTGCCGGCGATACTCGCCCCAGCTCGTGAAGTGCTCGGGCAGCCCGGTGCGCGGCACGCCGTTGAAGATCATGAGCCGGAACGACATGAGCCCGGTCCGCTCGCCCTCCCAGAACGGCGAACTGCACGACAGCGCGAGCAGGTGCGGCAGGAAGTACGTCAGCTGGTTCAGCAGGTCGATGCGCATGTCGTCGTCGTCGAAGCCGACGTGCACGTGCAGCCCGCACACCATCAGCCGGCGCGCCGCCCCCTGCATTTCCTCGAGCAGCGCGACGTAGCGCTCCTTGTCCGTGCGCTTCTGCTTGGACGTGAGCGAGAACGGGTGGCTCGACGCCGCGATCGGCGCGAGCCCGTGCTTGGCGCCCTCCTCGACGACGGCACGCCTCAGATCGCGGAGCTGGGCACGCGCCTCGCCGACCGAACGGCAGACGGGAGTGGCGACCTCGACCTGCGATCGCAGGAACTCGGGGAATGCCCGGCCGCCCGTGCGTTCGTGCAGGTCCGCGAAGAACTGCGGCGGCGGATCGCTCGCGACGGCCCGCGTCTCGCGGTCCACGAGCAGGTACTCCTCCTCGATGCCGAGGGTCAGCGGCGGCTCGCCCGGACTCATCCTGCCCGCTCCGCGAGCAGACCGCCGATCAGCCGCGCGAGGATCCGCACCCACCGCTCGACACCGGCCGGCGACTCGAGCAGGTCCTGCCTCACCTCGATGCACACGTGCGGCAATCCCGCGCTCTCCGCGTGGTGATCGACGGTGTAGTCGCCCGGGTGCCGTCCGCTGTACGGCTCGTTGTCGCCGACCACCAGGCCCTCGATCGCGCGCAATCCCCCGAGCATATGGCGCGCCGTCTCCTCGTCCTTGTCCCACAGCACGCCGACGTGCCACGGCCGGGCCTGCCCGGCCAGTTGCGGCGTGAAGGTGTGCACCGACACGAACAGCGGCACGATCGACCGCGCCCGGAATCCGCCCAGCATGGCGGCGATCGCCTCGTGGTACGGATCGTAGAAGCACCCGAGTCGGACGCGGCGCTCGATCTCGTCCAGCGACTGGTTGCCCGGAATGATCCAGCCGTCGCTCTCGCGGCGGAACGCCTCCGGGTCGTCGGGCCGGCGATTGCAGTCCACGACCAGGCGCGAATAGCCCGCCAGCACGGCCGGCGCGTCGAGCGCATGGGACACCCCGCGCGTGATCTCGCCCGCGCCGAGGTCCCAGGCGATGTGCTCCCACGTCTGCAGGACCGGCAGGCCGAGCCGCTCCATGCGACGCGGAAATGCCCGGCTCGCGTGGTCGCAGACGACCAAAGCCGGTGCCGCACCATGTTCGTGAAGGACGACGAATGGCGGCGGATCGTCGCGGCCGATGAGCGGAATGCTGGCCGGCGGGTGGTCGGTGTGGTCGGTGGGCATGGAACGGCTTTGCGCAGCGTCCGGATTGTACCGGATGGCCCTCGAGGCCCGGGCCGAATGCGACCTATGTCACACCGGCGCAACCGGGCGGGCGCCTAGTATCCGGTACGGCCTGCCCCTGCACCCGGGCAGCGGCCGCGTTGGGCGTGGGTGTCTCGGGGCACGCATCGGGTCATGGATCGCAGCAAGGAACCAGGGTCGCCGCCGCACGGGCAGCACGAGGATGCGCCCGGGGGCACCGACGTGCTCGCGAGCCACACCGCGACGACCGGCCGCGACCTGCGCGGCAGCACCGCCACGCAGCTGCAGGCGATCGTGGACCACGTCAAGGACGCGATCCTGACGGTCGACGACAGCGGTCGCATCGAGACGCTGAACAGCACCGCCGAGCGCGTCTTCGGTCACGAAGAGGACACCGTTCGCGGCCGCCGGCTCGACGTCCTGATCCCGTCGCTCGCCCAGCACACGAGCCTGCGCGAGGCCCTGGACGAACTGGCCGAGTCCCTCGAGAACACCCAGTGCGACCTCGCGCCCCGCGAGACCCGGGGCCGCCGCCACGACGGCACGCTGTTCGACGCCGAGCTCGGCGTGAGCAAGGTCGAGCTCGACCTGCGCAACGTCTTCATCGTCTGCCTGCGCGACACGACGGAGCGGAAGCTCGCCGAAGCGTCCATCCGGGAGAGCGAGGCGCGCTATCGCACGCTGGTCGAGAACGCGCCGGAAGCGATCGTCGTCCTCGACACCGACCTCGGGCGCTTCGTCGAATGCAACGAGAACGCCGTGCGGTTCTTCAAGATGACGCGCGAGGAGCTGCTGCGCGTCGGACCCGAGGAGATCAGCGCGCCGACGCAGGCGGACGGCACGCCGACCGCAGGCATGTCGCGCGGCTACGTCGACCGCGCCCTGTCCGGCGAAGCGCCCTGCTTCGAGTGGATGCACCGCGACTCGCTGGGCCACGACATACCCTGCGAAGTGCGGCTGGTGCGCCTGCCCTCCTCCGGGCGCCGGCTGATCCGCGGCAGCATCACCGACATCACCGAGCGCAAGCGCAGCGAACTGCTGTCCGCGGGCGAGCGGCGCGTCTTCGAGCGCATCACCGGTCATGCGGACCTCGGCGTGACGCTGGAAGCGATCGCCGAGACCGCCGAGCGGGTCACGCCGGAGGCGCTGTGCACGGTCAGCCTGTACGACCCCGCTCCGAACGTGCTGCGTTGCGTCGCGGGCCGGCGCATGCCGGAGGAGTTGCTCGACGTGCTGGCGCGAGTCGAGGTCGGACCCCGCAACGGATCCTGTGCGGCGGCGATATTCCTGCAGCGGCAGGTGCTGGTCGCGGAGATCGCGCGCGACGCGCTCTGGGAGCACCTGCGCCCTAGCGCATTGGCCGCAGGCATGCGGGCCTGCTGGTCCACGCCGATCCGCTCCTCGGACGGGCGCATGCTCGGCACCGTGGCGCTGTACTTCCGCCAGCCACGCAGCCCGCTGCGCCGGGACTTCGACCTCATGAGCCGCCTCACCGCGCTGGCCGGCATCGCCATCGAGCGCCGGCGTGCGGAAGAGGCCCTGCGCCGCAGCGAGTCGCGGTATCGGGAACTCTTCGAGAACGTCATCGAGGGCGTGTATCGCACCGACGTGCACGGCCGGCTCGAGACGGTCAATCCCGCGCTCGTCGAGATGCTGGGCTTCGAACGGGCCGAGGACCTGCTCGCGATCTCCTCGACCGAGACCCTGTACGTGGATCCGGCCGACCGCGAGCGCGTCGTGGGGATGCTCCACCGCGACGGCAAGGTCCACAACGCCGAGTACCAGCTGCGGAGGCGTGACGGTCGCGTCATCACCGTGCTCGAGAACGCCCGGATGGTGCGCGACCCCGACGGCTCGGTCGCCGGGTACGAGGGGACCCTCGCCGACATCAGCACGCGCAAGCTGGCCGAGCTGCAGCTCGCCGAGGAGAAGGAAAAGGCGCAGGTGACCCTGCAGTGCATCGGCGACGCCGTGCTCACGGCCGACGCCCATGAGCGCGTCGAGTACCTGAATCCGGTCGCCGAGCAGCTCACGGGCTGGACGACGGCCGAGGCGATCGGGCGGCCCGTTGCCGAGGTGTTCCAGCTGCTCAACGAATCGACGCGCGTGCCGATCGACAGTCCGATCGTGCGCTGCCTGCGCGAGGACCGGGTCGTGGACCTGCCCGAGCCCGCACTGCTCGTGAACCGTCGCGCCCAGGAGATCTCGATCCAGGACTCGGCGGCTCCCATCCGCGACCGCAGCGGCCGGGTGATTGGCGCGGTCATGGTCTTCCACGACGTGAGCCAGGAGCGGCGGCTGCAGCGCGCGCTGACCTACCAGGCGACCCACGACGCGCTCACCGGGCTCATCAATCGCCGGGAATTCGAGATACGACTCGCGGAGGCGCTGCAGTCGGCGCAGGACAACGAGGCGCTGAACCACGTCCTGC
>DAOMFD010000110.1:0-6516 GCA_035429605.1 Steroidobacteraceae bacterium
CCTCGAAATGGCTCGGCGTGAGCGCGTCCTCGGCGGCGGGCAGCAGGTAGCGGTCCGCGCCCTTGACCACGCCGATCTCGCGCAGGTCGCGGCTCACGCTCGACTGCGTGGCGTCGAGGCCCTCCTTGTGCAGCAGGCGCACCAGCTCCGCCTGCCGGCCGACCGCGGTCTGCCGGAGGATGCGGACGATGGCGTCCCGCCGCAGGGCCTGCGCGTCCGGTTCGCTGGACAAGGTCGGGCTTCCATGTTCGTGAATAAAAACGAGCGCAATGTGCATAAATATGCAAAACATGTCAAGTGCCGCGGGCGGGGCCGCGCCGCGCGCTCCGGCCGGGCAGGGAGGCGCAGCGCCGCAGGCTGGGCGAGAATGGCGGGCACCGCCGCCGACCGCCCGGGGACACGCCATGACCGACCGCCTGCTCGAGAGCGCCCGCCGCCTGCACGCGCTGGCCCGCACCGGCCTGCACTTCTGCCGCGACGGGTACGACCGCGAGCGATACGCGGAAATCGAGCGGATCGCGGGCGAGCTGCTGGCGGGCGACTCGGAGCCGCAGCTCGAACGGCTCCTGCAGTTGTGGGCCCAGGAGCGTGGCTACGTCACGCCCAAGGTGGAAGTGCGGGCCGCGGTCTTCAGCGAGGGGCGCGTGCTGCTGGTCCGCGAGGTCGCCGACGGCCTGTGGACCCTGCCCGGCGGCTGGGCCGACGTCAACGAGGGCCCTGCGCAGGCCGTCGAGAAGGAAGTCGAGCAGGAGTCCGGGCTCGCGGTGCGCGCGGTGAAGCTCGCGGCCCTGTACGACCGCAGCCGCCACGGGCACGGCACGTCGCTCTTCCATTCGTGGAAGGCCTTCTTCGTCTGCGAGATCCTCGGCGGGGAGTTGCGCGGCAGCCTCGAGACCGATGCGGCGGAGTTCTTCCCGCCCGACGCGTTGCCGCCGATGTCACTGGGGCGCAGCACCCCGGCCCAGGTCCTGCGCATGCGCGAGCACTGGCTCTACGCTTCGCTCCCGGCCGACTTCGACTAGGCGAGCGGGCTGCGCAGCCCGAGGGATCAACGCTCGATCTTGAACTCCACGTCCGCGCTCTGCGCGAGGCCGGCCTCGGCCTTGAGCGCCCAGCGCGGATTCATGGTGTAGCGCAGCTTGATCGTGTTGATCGCCTCCGCGATCGAGACCCCGTAGCTCACGAAGAGCTTCGGCGAGAGGAATTTCCCGAGCACGACCTGGGTGTCCTTGTCCCTGGTGCCCTCCACGGACACCTCGTCGAGCCCGAGCCGCGAGCCGAGGCCTCCCAGCAGCAGGCCGCCGCCGCTCACGGCGAGGCTCTCGGCCGCCTTGTTGACCGACACGGCCTCGTTCGACTGCAGGGTGTTGATCGAGCGCCCGGTGAGCAGGTAGGAGAGCGCCTCGTTGCTCGGCATGGCGGGCTGCGACGACACCGTGACGAACGGCTTGTCGATGCGCCCGCGCACGTTGACTGCCACCTTCACGTCCTCGTCCTTGATCTCGCGCTCGGCGACGAGGTCGAGCGTCGGCAGCGCGAGCGGGGCGTCGTGGTACGAAAGCACTCCCTTGGTGATCTTGACGTACACGCCGAACGCCTTGTATTCCCCCTCGAGCACGCGGATCGCACCCTCGCCGCGTGGTTCCTCGCCCGGATCGGAGGTGACCAGCACCTCGCCGCCGAGGTGCGCCTTGAGCCCATAGGTCTCGACGCGCACGTCGTCGCCGAGCGTGACCTTGACGGAGGCGTGCACGCGTCGCTTCGTCGACGGCGCGGAAGCTTCCTCTGCACGAGCGCCCACGATGCGCTCGTCCGGCGAGGTGGCCACGGACGTGCTCAGGTCCTTCGGCGAGATCCGGGCCCAGGGGATCACGATCTGGCCCGTCACGTCGAAGCCGTCGCGCCCAGCCCTGATCGTGAGGTCCGGGGACGCCTGCACGCGGTACTCCGGCGTGTCGGCGACGAGCAGGTCCTGGCCCGTCAGCCGCATGCTTCCCGTCATGACTCCATCCGGCCAGGTGAACCGGCCGGAGAGCGACACCGGACCCTTCGGCGTCGTCGCGCGACCTTCGAACGTCAGCGTGTCGCCGGCGAACTGCCCGTCGACATTGGCCTGCGTCAGCGACAGGTTGGTCCGGTACAGGTCGAGCCGCCCGTCGCGGAGGTGAAATTCGCCGTCGAACCGCGGGTCGCCGAGCGTGCCGCCGACGTGCACGTCCGCGTCGAGGCGGCCTTCGGAGTGGTCGATCTCCGGGACGAACAGCGGCATGACCGTGAGCACGGACGACTCGGCGCGCACCTCGCCCGTGAGCGGCGAGTCGGCGAGCGGCCGGCCGCGTTCGCGCGGCGCCGACACCTCGCCCTGCAGCCGCGTGCCGGCCGCCATCTCGAGATCGGCGGTCGCGCGCACCCGGCTCTCGTCGGCATACAGGTCCAGGCGCCCGCCGCCGATCTCCACGCGGTCCGACCGGAAGCGATTGCGGCGGATGTCCACGGTGGGATGGTCGATCACGACCGCGGTCCCGCCGACCCAGTCGTGCCCCGGTTGCTGCTCGGCCCAGCCACTCAGCTGCAACAGGCCGTCGAACTCCCTGCGCCCCAGCAGCGACGTGAGCAGCCGGCGCAGCGGCCAGTCCTGGGCGCTGTAGAGCACCCGCCACGACCCCGGCGTCGCGTGCCATTCGCCTTCCGCGCACAAGCGCGCATCGCCGGTCACGAGGCAGAGCGGGGTCGCGCTGGCAAGCTCGGGTCCGACGCTTAGCGTCACGGGCTGGGCGAGCCGGGCGCTGCCGTCGGTGAAGTCGAATGACGCCTGCTCGAGCGTGCCGTGCCAGGAACGCCCCGCGACGTCGACGCTCCCGGTCGCGGCGAGCGCGGCTTCGAAACCGGGGACTTGCCCGCCCTCGCTGCCCGGGGAGATCAGCGCGAGCGCGACGCGATGCTCGCCCATGAGTCCACTGGCCTCGAGGCGCACGGAGTCGAACTGGATCCGGCCAGCGGTCACGCCGCTGGATCTGACGAGAATGCTCGACGGCCGGTGGTCGGCGAGGTCCACGTCCACGTCGACGCTGGCGGAGCCCGCGGCGAAGTCGCCGACCTTCAGTCGACGCCCCCGCAGCTGGGCTTTCGCGGCCGGGCGGGTCCTGTCGCCTCGCAGCGTGCCACTGCCGGAGAGTTCGCCCTGCAGCGAGGCGTCCAGCAGCGCGAGGGACTTCAGGTCCGCATCGAAGCGCAGGTCGAGTGTCGGGCCGTAGCGGCCGTCCACGTCCACGTGCGAGCCCGCGTTGGCGACGCGCACGTTCGTCAGGTCGTACGTGCCGTCGTGGTGGGAGATCTCGCCGCGACCCGTCAATGCCCGTCCATTCAGCGTGCCCGACAGCTTCGCCAGGCGCACGGTCCACGGTGCCGTGGCGGAGAATCCGCGACCGCTGATCCCGGCCGCGACGTCGACGCGACCGCTCAGGTCCCTGCGCAGCGTCGACGGGTCGAGGCCGCGGCCGTCCACCGTCGCTTCCCAGGATTCGTCCGTGCCCAGGGAGACGCGGCCTGATCCCGACACCTGCCCTTGCAGCATGTTTGCGTCGAGGTGCTGCACGCGCAACTCCTCGCGATCGATGCTCCCCTGCGCGGTGAAATCCGCCGCGGGCAGTTGCGGGCCGCTGGCTCGAGCGCGCAGGTCGAACTCGTACGGCATCGCGCCCGCGAGCCGCAGCGAGCCTGCCGGGCTCACGACGAGCGGTTCGCCCGCGAGTGGCCACCGCAGCGATGTCCATTCGCCCCGCATGTCGACGCGCGGCGCCTCGCCGGCGAACTCGACCGCCCCGGACGCGTCGATCGACGCGCCCGACTTCGGCAGCCACGTGCGCAGTGAAGCGACATGGAGGATATCGTCGCCATAGGTCGCCGAGCCGCGCACGCGGACCAGCTCGTGGCCCACCGCGTGCGATGCCAGCGTGCCGTCGAAACCGATGCCGCGCTCGCTTGCGTCCACCGCGATCGATCCGCTGCTCGCGGGCAGGCGACCTGCCGGCAGCCAGGGCGAACCGTCGAAATCGGTGATGCGCAGGGTGCCCACGATGCGGGGAACGTGCTCGAGGTCCAGGGCGCTGCCCGCGAAGGCGATTTGCGCCGGCTCCGTGAGCGCCGCCTCGACGCCGAGCCGGTCCAGCCTCCCGTTCATGACGAGCGAGACGCGGTAGAGGTGGTCGTCCGGCAGCTTCCAGCGGCCGGCCAGCTTGCCCCGCAGGCCCAGTGGCATCCCGGCGCGCAGGAAGATCTCGCCGTCCACGCGACCGGCCGGGTCCTGCAGCACGAACGGCGCGACGTCGATGCGCCAGCGCGTCATCCGCAGGTCGGCGCGTACGCTCGCCACGTGGAGGCGCGTGCCGTCCTTCAGCGTCACGCCGACCTGCCGGATGACTGCCTCGGGGGCGACGATGCCGAGCCACGCCGGCAGGAAATGGACCGGCGTGTCGGGCTGGGGCCCGCGCTCCTTGATCGTCACTTCGACTCGATCGACGCTGGCGTCGCGGATTGCGAGCCGACCCGCGAGCAGGCTCAGGACCGCGGGCGTGCCGCGGACACCGTAGGCGTCGACGTGCACCGCCGCATGATCCACGACGACGTAGTCGAACTCGAGCGGGCCGGCGATCACGCCCCTCGCGCCTTTCACCTCGATGTGCACGTCCTCGATGTGAGCGAGCGCCGCGAGCACCTGCTCGAGTCCCCGCTGGGTGTACAGCAGGTGGCGCACCAGCACGACCGGCGCCGCGAGCAGCAGCGCGGCGACCAGGTAGAACGCGACGTGGCGGCGCTTCATCACAACACCTGCGTGATGTTGAGGTGCAGCCGCGGCCGCTTGTCGGGCTCCGACAGCGCCTGCGCGACGTCGAATCCGATCATCAGCATCGGCAGCCGGTAGCGCAGCCCGACGCCGACCGAGTACTCGAGCGGCGTGTTCCAGTCGTCGAACGCGTTGCCGGTGTCGAAGAACAGCGCGCCGCGCAGGTCGTGCGGCAGGTCGCGCTCGACTCCAATGCTGGCGACGACCAGGTTCTTGCCGCCGACGCCCTTGTTGCCGCTGCCAGGCGGGGCGTCGGGGTCCCTGGGGCTCAGTGAATCGAGCGCGAAGCCGCGGACACTGTTGTCGCCGCCGGCGAAGAAGCGCTGCGAACCCGGCACCTGCGAGAAGTTGGTGGTCCAGGTCGTGCCGAACTCGCCGCGCAACCGCAGGAACCACGGGCCCTGGTCGATCGCCCAGACGCGCTCGCCGCGCGCATAGAATCGCAGCCACGAGGCATCGGATCCGAGCGATGCCGGGCTGCCGGACAGCTCGAAGTAATACGCTGCGTTGCGATCCCAGCCGGTCAGGAAGTTCGGCGGCTGGGTGGCGAAGCTGATGCCGGGGATCAGCAGCAGCGAGCGCGTGTCCTGGTTGCCGGGATACTTGGTGAGTTCCTGGCTCAGCTGCGCGAACAGCACCCGCTGCCAGCTGCCCATCACCTGCGTGATCCCCGCCGCGACCTCGTAGCGCTCGCTCTCGAGCCCGCCGAGCGTCTCGCTGACGTACCCAGCCGAAAATTCCAGCTTTTCGAGCGAGGGGTCGCCGATCGGGATGATGTAGCTGGCGGTGACGTCCTGCAGCACCTTCGACAGCGTCGTCTGCAGCCGCCAGCGATGGCCCGCTTCGTTCACGAGCCGCCGGTCCCACGCGAACTGGCCGCGCGGCCCGGTGTCCGTGCCGAAGCCGACGCTCGCCGCGTAGCGGTCGCGCTTGATGCGCTCGGCGCGGATCGTGATCGGCACGGTGAGCGTCTCGGGGTCGCGGGGGCCCGGCGTCACCGTGACGCTCGAGAAGTAGAAGCTGTCCTCCAGCGCGAACTGCGTGCTGCGCACCAGCGTCGCGGAGAAAGGCTTGCCTTCGGTGAAGCGGATGAAGCCCTGCAGGTGCTCCGGATCGATCGCGTCCTGCTCGATGGTCACCTTGCCGAAGCGGTAGCGGCCGCCGGTGTCGAGCACGAGCCGCACATCCGCAGCGTGCTCCTGCGGATCGACGTCCAGCTCGTGCCGGGTCAGTTTGGCGTCGAGGTAACCCTGCTCGAGCGCGGTGCGGACCAGGTCCGTCTTGAACTTCTCGTAGGCCGGGTGATCGAGGCGAACCCCGGTGCGCAGCGGATCGCTGGTGACGACGTTGCGGATCTCGGTGTCGTCCTGCCCGGCTCCGACGATGTCGACCTGCACCTCGCGCATCACGACCGGCTCGCCCGGCTTGACCTTCAGGCGCACGACCCAGCCAGGTGCGTCGCGCACTGTCCGGCTGCGCACCTGAGGGTCGTAGTACCCGTATGGGCGCAAGGCGTCGCTCGCTTCGTCGACCGCCCGGTCGGCGAGCCGGCGGACCTGGTCGTCCGTGAGGTCCGTACGCTGCAGGTAGCGGCTGAGCGAGAGATAGGCGCGGACGTTGTCGGCCATCGCGCGGTCGACGCCGTCGATCTCGAGGCGGATCGTGTCGGCGGC
>DAOMFD010000111.1:0-6474 GCA_035429605.1 Steroidobacteraceae bacterium
GCGCCTGGTCGCGCACCACCATTGCCACCAGCGTGACGACGGTGATCGGAAGCACGAAGCCCAGCATCACGGCGGAGAACTCGTCGAGCGCATCGTGCTGCTGCGCGCCCATGACCAGGTACGCCGCATAGGCCGCGTAGTAGGCGAGGAACAGCAGGCCGCGGCGGCGGCCGATCTGCCGGCCGAACAGGAACACCGGCAGGCAGGAGATGGCCACCGCCAGCATCACCCAGAGGTCGAAGTTGAGCACCGCGGGCGCGATGCCGAGGCCGCTGGAGCTCACCACGCCCGAGATCCCGAGGCAGCCGAGGATGTTGAAGGTGTTGCTGCCGATCACGTTGCCGACGGCGATGTCGCGCTCGCCTCGCACCGCGGCCATGATCGAGGTCGCCACCTCGGGCATCGAGGTGCCCGCGGCGACGATGGTGAGGCCGATGACCAGGTCGCTCACGCCCACTGCGCGCGCGAAGGCCACCGCCGCGTCCACCAGCCAGTCCGAGCCCAGCACCAGCAGCGCGAGCCCGGCCACGATCAGCAGCAGTTGCACCGCCCAGTGGTCGTCCCAGCCGCCGTCGCGTCGCTCCGCGGCGCCCTCGAACTCGTCGCGGATCTCGGCAGTCTCGGCGCGCGATTGCCGGACCAGGAACACGACGTAGCCCACCATCAGCGCCAGCAGCAGCGCGGAATCGACCCGACCCAGCAAGCCGTCGAGCGTCATCACCGCGAGGATCACCGAGGCGCCGATCATGATCGGCACCTCCTGGCGGATGATCTGCGAGTGCACGACCAGCGGCGTGATCACGGCGCTGACGCCGAGGATGAACAGCACGTTGAAGATGTTGCTGCCGACCACGTTGCCGACCGCGAGGTCGGTGCTGCCGTTCATCACCGCGCCCACGGAGACCGCGATCTCGGGTGAGCTGGTTCCCATCGCGACGATGGTGAGGCCCACGACCAGCGGCGAGATGCCGAGCGACAGGGCGATCTTCGCGGCGCCGCGCACCAGCGCCTCGGCGCCGACCACCAGCGCCCCCAGGCCGAGCAGGAAGAACAGGACGTGGGTGAGCATTGCAGCGACGGCGGTGTCCGGAGGGCCAGCGCGAATTCTAGCGGCGTCCGGTCTACCCGAGCGACTGCAGCTTGCGGGTCGCGACGTAGGGGTCGACGCGGACGATCAGCAGCCACGCCAGGTATGAGCGGAGCACGCGCCACCAGCGCCGCCGGCGCCGCCACTCGGCCAGCAGCACCTCTTCGGACCGCGCCACGTCGAGCCCGAACTGCTCGCGCAGCCGCTCCGCGAGCGTCGAGGAGCGGACGCGAAGCAACAGCTCGTAGTTGATGCGCAGGCTGCGCACGTCGAGGTTGGCCGACCCGACGTAGACGAGATCGTCGACGATGAGCACCTTGGCGTGCATGATCTGCGGCAAGTAGTCGTGGATGCGCACGCCCGCCCGCAGGAACCGCGCGAAAAGCCGTTCGCTGGCCCAGCGAGACACGGGGACGTCGCTGCGGGCACCGAGCACGACCTGGGCGTCGCCGCGGCGGGCGACCGAGCGGATCGCCACGGCGATGCGTCGCGACGGCACGAAGTACGCTGCCCAGGCGCGGAAGCTGCGCGCGCCGCGGATGTCGGTCGCCAGCGTCCGTCGCAGCTCGGACGTCGGGCAGCCGGGACCCGAGAGCAGCAACTGCTCGCTCCTGGATCCCACCGGGATCCAGCGGGGCCGGTTCCGCCAGAAGCTGCGCACCGACTCCCGGCCGAACGAGGCGAGTTGCCACATGCGCTCGAAGCTGTCGGCCAGTGGGCCGACCACCGGGCCCTCGACCGCAACGGCGAAGTCGCGCCACCCCTGGCTGACCCCGTCACCGTCGTATTCGTCGCCGACGTTGAGGCCGCCGACCACCGCGCCTGCGTCGCAGCGCAGCAGCTTGCGGTGGTTGCGAAAGCTGAACCGCAGCATCCGCCTCGGGTTGAATCGACGGACTTCGCCGCCGGCCCGCTCGAGCGCGTCGAAATACCGGTCCGGCAGCTCGTTCGAGCCGTAGGCGTCGATGAGCACGCGGACGCGGACGCCCCGCGCCGCCGCCGCTGCCAGCAGTTGACGGAACCGGTCGCCGACCGCGCCCTGCCTGTAGATGTAGGTCTCGAGATCGACGCAATGCCGGGCGCCTTCGATCATGCGCCACATGCGCCCATAGGCCTCGAGTCCGCCCGCCAGCAGCTCCGGCGCCGCCACTGCCTCCGACTCACCATCACGCGGGTCCATGCCGCAATGGTGCCACCTCGATGTCGCCGCGCGCGAGGCTGCGTGGAAAGGGGACCACCGGGTCGCACCGCCCGGTGGGTGATGACGATGATCCGGTGGGGGCGCGACCCGATGGTCGATCAGGCCGTGACGAGCGTCGGGCGCAGCAGGGTGCGACGCCGGGCCTGGCGACGCGACACGCTGGAGCGATGGCTGCGCAGCAGCTTGTCGAAGGCCGAGTTCACCGAGCGGTAGAGATCCGAGTCGACGTCCGTGCCCACGATCGACCGGCCGTCGTCGAAGTGCGCGTGCACGAGGCAGCCCTTGTCCAGGCCGCCACGCGTGCCGTTCACGTCGAAGAGGCGCACCGAGATGCGCGTGATGCGTGGACCCGCGGCCTGCGCGAGGCGCTCGATCTCGCGTTGCACCGCGGCTCGCAATCCGTGGGTGAGGGTGAATCTCCGGGCCTGAACGTCGATCTTCATGTTCATCGCCTCCTGCATCGATGGGGCAGATGGTGCCGAGGCTCGCGTGCAAATAAAATAAGAACTATCGGCAACAATCATCCGAAAAAACCTGATGAGTGAATCACCCCAAACCGCCGTCCGCGCGCCCGTGCGGATCAACTACAAGCACCTGCAGTACTTCCACGCCGTGGTGCGGGAAGGGTCGGTGAGCGGGGCGGCGCGTCGCCTTCACGTCGCGCCGCAGACCGTGAGCGCGCAGGTCCGCAGCCTCGAGCGCTCGCTCGGTCGCCAGCTCTTCGAGCGCGTCGGGCGCAGGATGGTGCTCACGCCGGACGGCGAGGTCGCGCTCGATTACGCGGACTCGATCTTCACGCTCGGCCAGGAGCTGCGAGGGGTGATGGCCGGCCGCGTGGAGCCGCGCCGACTCGTGCTGCGGCTGGGCGTCACCGACAGCGTGCCGAAGCTGCTCATGGCGCGCGTGCTCGACCCGCTGTTCGAGCGGCATCGCGACCGCCTCGAGCTCAGCTGCGCCGAGGCCGGGGCCGCCGATCTTCTCGGTCGCCTGGCGTCGCACCAGCTCGACGCAGTGCTGGCCGAGGTGCCAGTGCCGCCGCACCTGGCCCGGACGCTGCGCAGCCGGCTCGTGCTCGAGTCGGGGCTCAGCTTCATGGCGACGCGGCGGCTCAAGGCCGCGTCGCGCGTCCCGTTTCCGGACTGCCTGGCCGAACTGCCGCTGCTCAACTGGCCGGCCGACACGACGGCGGGCAGCGTGGTCGACCAGTGGCTGGCGGATCATGCGCTGCAGCCCCGCGTCGCCGGGCGCTGCGACGACAGCGCGCTCATGAAGGTGCTGGCGCAGCGCGGACTCGGCGTGATCGGAGTGCCGACTTCGATCGAGAAGGACGTCGCCCGGCAGTTCGACCTCGTCGTGCTCGGGCGCGTGCCGCAGCTTCGCCAACCGCTCTACCTGATCCGCCCCGCCGGCCGTCGGCCCCACCCCCTGCTCGATGCGATCGGGTGAAGGGGATGCTGCACGCGTTGCTCGTGACCTTGCTCGTCAGCTGAACCCGACGTAGACGCGCTTGTTGTGTCGACCCTTGTTCTCGACCCTGGTCACCACGAGTCGGCCGACTTCTCCCGTCGAGCGCACGTGCGTCCCGCCGCAGGGCTGGAGGTCCGTTCCGGCAATCTCGAGGAGGCGGATCCGCCCGGCGCCGCGCGGCGGCTGGACCGACAACGTTCGCACCAGTTCCGGCTGGCGGTCGAGTTCCTGATCGGTAATCCAGCGGCAGCTGACCGAATGGTCCGCGGATACGAGATCCTGCAGTGCCGCGTTCACGCGCTGCGGATCGATCTCCTCCTGCGTGTCGAAGTCGAGACGGCTCCGGTCCGCAGCAATCTGTCCGCCCGTGACGCCGAAGCGCAGTATCGAGCCGAGCAGGTGCAGGCCGGTGTGCATGCGCATGTGAAGGTAGCGACGATCCCAGTCGATGATCGCCTCCAGTTCCATGCCGGGGGCCGGTGGCGGTGCGCCTTGCGCGATCCTGTGCAGGATGCGGCCGGCGTCGCCCTTGCGCGTGTCGGTCACACGCCACTCGCGACCGTCAATCGCCTTGAGCGCACCCGTGTCCCCGGGCTGGCCGCCGCCCAGCGGATAGAAGACCGTCCGGTCGAGGACGACTCCGTCCGGCGAGGCGTCGACGACGCGCGCCGTGCAGCACTTCAGGCAGGCGTCCCGGTGAAATAGCCAATCGGTCATTACCGGCCCCGTGGATCCTGTTGCGTCACCCGGTCGTTCATGGTCACGTGGCTGCGTCGGCTTCGAAGAGCGTCTCGAGCTGCCTGGCCGACGCCTGGGTCGTCGCGACGAACCTCTCCTCGTCGTCCTTGACGGCAGCCTGCGCGCGCAGAGTCTCCTCGTCGTGCTCGCGGAATCGTCGCACCTGTGCCGCAGCGGTCTCCGCAGCGGTGCCCAGCGCCACCAGCGTCGACTGCGCCATCTCCAGGCTCGACGCGAACGTCTCGCGCGTGATCGACGCGACGCCCGCATCCATCAGCCGGAACGCGTGCTGGCGGTTGCGTGCCCGGCCGATCACCCGTGTCCGCGGAAAATGCCGTCGCACGAGTTCGGCCGTGCGCACGCTCGCCTCGACATCGTCGATGGCGAGCACGAGCACCTCGGCGCGGTCCGCCCCGGCGGCGCGCAGCATCTCCAGCCGGGTGGCGTCGCCGTAATACAGCTTGTTGCCGAAACGGCGCACGAAATCGACCTGCGCCGGACTCACCTCGAGCGCGGTAAACGGTATGCGGCGGGCACGCAGGACTCGCGCGACGATCTGGCCGACGCGACCGAAGCCCGCGATCAGCACGCGCGGTTCCTGTGGCTCGATCTGGTCGAACACGGGCGCGGGTGCGGGCGCGGCGAAGCGGCCGGCGATACGGTCGGCGAGCGCCATCAGCACCGGCGCGAGACCCATCGACGCCGTGACGACCAGCACCAGGAGGTCGGATGTGTCGGGATCGATCAGGCGATTTCGGGTGGCGAGTGCAAAGAGCACGAAAGCGAACTCACCACCACCGGCGAGGGCCACGCCCAGGCGCCAGGCCGTGGCGTGATCGTGGCGTGCCATCCGCGCCGCGAGCCATACCAGCAATGTCTTCGCGCCCAGGAACGCGACAGTCAGGGCAGCGACCTGCAGCGGGTGTTCGACCAGCAAGCCGAGGTTGGCGGACATGCCGACCGCGATGAAGAACAGTCCGAGCAGCAGCCCCTTGAATGGCTCGATGTCGGCCTCCAGTTCGTGCCGGTATTCGCTGTCGGCGAGCAGCACTCCTGCGATGAATGCGCCCAGCGCCATCGAGAGGCCGGCCGCCTGGAACAACACGGCCGTGCCAATCACGACGAGCAGGGCGGCTGCGGTAAACGCTTCCTGCACGCCCGTCCCGGCAATGGCTCGCAGCACCGGTCGCAACAGGTAGCGGCCGGCACCCACCACCAGTGCCAGCGTGGCCACCGGCAGCACGATCGTGCGCCATGAAATGTGTTGGGCTGCGGTGCCGGCGATGAGCGGCAGGATCAGCAGCACCGGCATGATCGCCAGGTCCTGGAACAGCAGGATTGCAAACGCCGAGCGGCCGTGCCGAGTCGTCAGTTCGCCGCGCTCGGCGAGCACCTGCAGGATCAGCGCCGTCGACGACAGCGACAGGGCGAAGCCGATGATGGCCGACGCGACCCAGTCCTGGCCGGCCAGGCGTGCGATCACGGCGAGTCCGGCCGAGGTGATCGCGACCTGGAGGATGCCGCCGCCGAAGACGGCGCGGCGCATCACCCGGAGACGCGATGGCTGCAATTCGAGCCCGATCACGAACAGCAGCAGCACGACGCCGAACTCCGCGAAGTTCAGGATCCTCTCGACATCGGTGAACACGCCCAGCACCCATGGGCCGATGACGAGGCCCGCGGCGATGTAGCCGAGGACCGCGCTCAGCTTGAGGCGGCGGAACAGCGGAATCGCGATGACCGTGGCGGCGAGCACCACGGCGACCTGGCCAGTGAGCGTCATCGGTGACCCGTGCCTGCCTCGTGGTACAGGCTGCGGATCATAGCCTGCCGATGGCGCGCAACGAGAAAGGCCCCGGGATTGCCGGGGCCTTTCTGATTCGCCAGGGCAACGGGACAGTCCCCATGCGGGGACAGTCCCGGGGGACAGTCCCTAGAGCAGCGGCACCAGCAGCAGTGCCACGATGTTGATGATCTTGAT
>DAOMFD010000112.1:0-6445 GCA_035429605.1 Steroidobacteraceae bacterium
ATGCGCTCGGAGCGGTCGCCGCTGCCGACCTGCAGCTTGCGCTCCTGGGCCTGCTGCGCGACCTGCTTGTTCTGCTCGGCCTCCAGCAGTCGTGCACGCAGCAGGGACATCGCGCGCGACCGGTTCTTGTGCTGCGAGCGCTCGTCCTGGCACTCCACGACGATGCCGGTCGGGAGGTGCGTGATGCGGATCGCGGAGTCGGTCTTGTTGACGTGCTGGCCGCCGGCACCGGATGCGCGGTACGTGTCGATGCGCAGGTCGGCGGGATTCAAGGCGACCTCGTCGACCTCCTCGAGTTCCGGCAGTATCGCGACCGTGCACGCGGAGGTGTGGATGCGTCCCTGCGCCTCGGTTGCGGGCACGCGCTGCACGCGGTGCGTTCCGGACTCGAACTTGAGCCTCGAGTAAACGCCCTTGCCGACCACCCGGCTGATGACCTCGCGATAGCCGCCGTGCTCGCCCGGGCTCTCGCTCAGGATCTCGACCTTCCAGCCCTGCCGCTCCGCATAACGCGCGTACATGCGCAACAGGTCCCCGGCGAAGATCGCCGCCTCGTCGCCGCCGGTGCCGGCCCGCACCTCGAGGAAGATGTTGCTCTCGTCGCGCGGATCCTTCGGCAGCAGCAGCTTGGCGAGCTCGCCGGATTCCGCCTCGATGCGCTCATCGAGGCTGCGCAGCTCCTCCTCGGCCAGCTCGCGCATCTCGACATCCGCGCCGCCCGCCATCTCGGCGGCCGTGCTGCGCTCGGCCTCGAGGCGCGTGAATTCGCGGAATCGCCGCGCGACGGGCTCGAGCCGCGAGTACTCGACCGACAGGTCGCGAAAGCGGCCGGGCGTCGCCGCCGCATCGGGTTCGGCCAGGAGCGCACCGACTTCCTCGAACCGCTCGACCGTCCTCTCGAGCCTGCGGCGGATGGAGTCCTTCATCACTCGCGGTCGAGGTGGTAGATGTCGGCGATGGTCTCGATGACGGAGTCGTCGCCCGACTCCGCCGCGTCGCGCAGCCGCTGACTGGGTGCGTGGATCAGCCGGTTGGTGAGCGTCGACGACAGGAATTCGATCACGTCTTCCGCGCTGCGTCCGGCGGCGAGCATGTGCCGCGCCTGGTCCAGCGTGTGGCGCCGCGCCTGCTCGGCGTGCTCCCGGAGCCTGCGGATGGTGGGCGCTGCCTCGCGGGTCCGGAGTTGCAGCGCGTAGCGATCGACCTCGGAGGCGATCATCCGGGTGGCCTCGCGCGCGGCCTGGCGCCGGCTCTCCATGTTCTCGTTCACGACGGTCTGCAGGTCGTCGATCGTGAAGAGATACACGTCCTCGAGTTCCGCGACCTCGGGCTCGATGTCGCGCGGCACCGCGATGTCCACCATGAACATCGGCCGGCGCTTGCGCGCGCGGAGCGCGTCCCGGGCCATCGCGTGCGTGATGATGGCGTTCGGGCTGGCGGTGGACGCGACCACGATGTCGGCCTCGCGCAGGTGCGACGGGATCTCGTCGAGCCCGATGGCGAATCCCTGGAACTCGGCGGCCAGTTCGCGCGCCCGCTCGATGCTGCGATTGGCGACGATCATGCGGCGCAGGCCGTCGGCGTGCAGGTGCCGCGCCGCGAGCGCAATCGTTTCACCCGCCCCGACCAGCAGCGCGGTGCGCGTGTCGAAGCTCGCGAAGACGGTCTTCGCCATGCGCACGGCGGCGTACGCGACCGACACCGCATTCGCGCCGATCTCGGTCTGCGTGCGGACCCGCTTGGCGACCGAGAAGGCCGCCTGGAACAGGCGGTTCAGCGCAGGGCCGGTCGTGCCGACCTCCTGGGCCGCCCGATAAGCGTCCTTGAGCTGCCCGAGGATCTGCGGCTCGCCGAGCACCAGTGAATCGAGGCCCGACGCCACCGAGAAGACGTGATTGACGGCCTCGGTGTCCTCGTGGCGGTAGAGGCAGTGGTGGATGCTCGCCCCGAGCTGATGGTAGCTCTGCAGCCAGTCGCCCAGCTCGCCGGCGCCTGCCTCGGTCATGCAGTAGATCTCGGTGCGGTTGCACGTGGAGACGATGACCGACTCGCTGACGGCCGGCAGGCTCCTCAATTCACGCAATGCCTCGGGCAGGCGCGTCGGCTCGAAGACCACGCGCTCGCGCACCTCGACGGGCGCGGTGCGGTGATTGATGCCGACGACGACGAGGGACATCCGGCTTCCGGTCGCTTAAACCGCGAAATTCTGGGTTATGACCGGTGGCAACACAAGCGCAGCGGCGCTTCCGCTATAGTGCGCGGACCATGCGGAAAGCCCTCATTCACGCCCGGCGCACGCTCGTGGCGGCCGTCCTGCTGTCGCCGAGCGCCGTGGTCCCGGCCTTCGGGGCCTCCAGTCCTTCTGCGGCCGAGCCCGGACCCGCGACACTGGTCGCCCAGGCCGATGCCGCACTTGCCCGGGGCGACCTGCCCGCGGCGGCCCGGGCCTACCGGCTCGCGGCGGAGGCCTCCGACGACGAAGCGGTCGCCGAGCAGGCGAGTCGCGTGGCGTTCGACAATTTCCAGCTGAGCGAGGCGCTGCGTTCGGCGGAGCGCTGGCTCCAGATCAATCCGTCCAGCGAGCAGGCCCAGCGCTACGCCGGGGTGGCCGCGCTCGCGCTGCATCGTCTCGACGTGGCCGAGTCGCACTTCGGGACACTCGTCGAGACGGCGTACGTCAGCCCGGCGGCGGGGTTCGTGGCGTTGCTGCCGGTCATCATGGACGAGGCGACGCCGGCCGACGTCACCGAGCTGTTCCGCCGGCTGTCGGCGTCGCATCCGAAGGTCGCCGAAGGGCACGATGCGCTCGGCAACGCCGCGCTGCGCTCGGAGAACTATGCGCTCGCGGTCCGCTCCGCCGGCGAGGCCGTGCGCCTTGCACCGTACTGGATCCCGGCGAAGCTGCTCCTCGCCCGCGCAATGATCGCATCGGGCCAGGAGGACGAAGGCCTCGCGATGGCGCGCGACCTCGCGGTGGCACCCGACTCCGACGTGGCGACGCACATGGAATACGCGCTCATGCTCGCGAGTACCGGGCACGACGAGGAGGCGCGGGCGATGCTCACGCCGTACGCAACGGGGAACACCGTCGTGCCGGCCGCCGTGCGGACTCTCGGCATGCTCGATCTGCAGAGCGACGACCTGAAGGCGGCGAACGCGCGCTTCGAGGAATTGCTGTCGACCGGGACGCAGTCTTACGACGCCTTGTACTTCCTGGGCGTCGTCGCGGACCGGCGCAACGACGAGGCGGGCGCGGTCCGTTATTACTCGCGCGTGATCGGTGGCGACCAGGCGCTCGCCGCGCAGCAGCGCGTGGCGCTCGCCAAGGCCCGCTCGGGCGGCGCGGACGCAGGTCTCGCGCACCTCGACCAGTTCGGACGCACGCAACCGTCGCTCGGGCCACAACTCGTGACGGCGCGTGCCGGCTTGCTGTCGACGCTCGGCGACGACAAGCGCGCGCTCGCCGTGCTCGATGCCGGCCTCGAGAAGTATCCGGACGTGCTGGACCTGCGCCTGGCGCGCGTGTTTGCCTATGAGCGGCTCGGGCGAGGGGACGCGTCGGTGCGCGAGTTGAGGGCGCTGCTGGCGGAGCGGCCCGGCGACCCGGTCGTGCAGAACGCGCTCGGCTACACGCTCGCGGACCAGGACCGGGAGCTCGCCGAGGCCCGTGCGCTGATCACCGAGTCACTGGCGCAGACGCCCGACAGCCCGGCGGTGATGGACAGCATGGGCTGGGTCCTCTACCGGCAGAAGGAATACGCCGAGGCGCTCGGTTACCTGCAGCGCGCCCAGGAACGTGACGACGATGCCGAGATCTGCCTGCACCTCGGCGAAGTCCAGTGGGCGATGGGCGACAAGGATGCCGCGCGCAAGACGTGGCGGGAGGCGCTCGAGCGCCATCCTGGGGCCAGGGCGCTCGAGAAACGGCTCGCCAGCGCCGGGAAGTGATGCGTCGCGTCGCCGTCCTGGTCGTGCTGGCAACGCTCGGTGGTTGCGCGGCCACCCCGGTCGCACCCCCGCCGTCCGTCGCGGCCGGCGCATCGGTGCCGACCGATTGGACGGCAAGCGGACGGCTCGCGCTGGCCGCCCACGGCCAGGGTGGCAGTGGCTCGTTCACGTGGCGACAAACCGAGTCGACGACGTCCTTGTCGTTGCGCGGGCCGCTCGGTGCCGGCGCGATGCAGGTGACATCCGCCGGGGGCGTGCTCAGCGTCTCGGACAGCGAAGGCCGGAAGCTCGATGACGCGGAGACCCGGTCGCTGCTGCGCGAGCGGCTCGGAGCCGACCTGCCATGGACCGATCTTCGCTACTGGATGCTCGGCGTGCCGGCGCCGGGCAGCCAGTCGAGCGTCGTGGATGCGGGCCAGGCGCCGCTGCGCGTGATCGAGCAGGTTGGCTGGCGCATCGCCTACGATGCATTCGATGCCAGGGCGGGGGTGTCGCTCCCGACGCGATTCACGGCAACGCAGGCCGACGTGCGGGTCAGGGTGATCGTCGACGCATGGGACCTTGCTCCCGCCGGGGACGCGGGACCGTGAGCGCTCCGCCTGGAGCGCGAGGCGCCGAGCCGCTGGGTCGGGACGAGCCGTGGCCGGCGCCCGGCAAGATCAACCTGTTCCTGCACGTCGTGGGGCGGCGAGCCGACGGGTACCACCTGATTCAGACGGCATACCAGTTCATCAGCCTGGCGGACGAACTGCGCTTCTTCCGACGCCAGGCAGGGGTCATAGAGCGACTGGGCGATGTGCCCGGCGTCCCTGCCGACGGGGACCTCGTGGTTCGAGCGGCGCGCCGACTCGCGGACGATGCGGGTGCTGCCGGGCTTGGGGTGGCAATCCAGGTCGAGAAGAGGCTGCCGATGCAGGCCGGGGTGGGGGGTGGAAGTTCGGATTGCGCCACCGCATTGGTCGCCTTGAACCAGTTGTGGCGACTCGGGCTGTCGCAGGACCGACTCGCGGAGATCGGGCTCGAACTCGGCGCCGACGTCCCGGTGTTCGTGCGTGGCCAGGCATCCTGGGCCGAGGGCGTTGGGGAACGGCTGACACCAATGGATTTTCCCGAGACCTGGTACCTGCTGGTCCGCCCGGACGCCACGGTCAGCACCGCCGAGGTGTTCAAAGCACCTGAATTGACAAGGGATTCCCCGGTAATCACAATTCGCGATTTCCTGATGACGGGTGGGCGCAACGACTGCGAACCGGTCGTCAGGTGGCGCTTTCCGGCAGTGGCGGAAGCGCTCGAATGGCTGGGGCGGATCGCGCCAGCGCGGCTGACCGGCACCGGCTCCTGCGTATATGCGGCGATGCCGGGCGAGCTGGAGGCCCGCGCGGCGCTCGGGCGGTTGCCGGCGCGCTGGACGGGTTACGTCGTGCGCGGGCAGAACCGCTCGCCGCTGGCCGAGCGATGCGAACGGGAGCAGGGCGGGCATTAGGCCCGGCCGCCGACGAATGCGCTGGGGTGTCGCCAAGCGGTAAGGCAGCGGGTTTTGATCCCGCCATTCGGAGGTTCGAATCCTTCCACCCCAGCCACCGGAAAAAGGGGACATTCTCCTTTTTCCAGCGGAAAAAGGAGAATGTCCCCATGGAACGCCCGACGATAGCGGTGTTCACCGGCAATGCGTGCCCGCAGCTGGCGCAGGACATCTCGCGCCACCTGCAGGTGCCGCTGGGGCGCGCGCACGTCGGGCGGTTCAGTGACGGCGAGGTGACGGTCGAGCTGATGGAGAACGTGCGCGGGCGCGACGTGTTCGTCGTGCAGTCCACGTGCCCTCCGGCCAACGACCACCTCATGGAGCTGCTGGTGATGGTGGACGCCTGCCGGCGCGCATCGGCGGGGCGGATCACCGCCGTGATGCCGTATTTCGGCTACGCGCGCCAGGATCGCCGACCGCGCGCCACGCGCGTCGCGATCACGGCGAAGGTCGTGGCGAACATGCTCGCGGGAGCCGGTGTGCACCGGGTGCTCACGGTCGACCTGCACGCCGACCAGATCCAGGGGTTCTTCGACATCCCCGTGGACAACGTGTATTCCTCGCCGGTGCTGCTCGGCGAGGTGTGGAAGCAGAAGTACGAGGACCTCGTGGTCGTGTCGCCCGACGTGGGCGGCGTGGTGCGCGCGAGGGCGATCGCCAAGCGCCTCGACGACGCGGACCTCGCGATCATCGACAAGCGCCGGCCGCGGGCCAACGTGTCCGAGGTGATGAACATCATCGGCGAGGTCGAGGGCAAGAGCTGCGTCCTCGTCGACGACATGGTCGATACCGCCGGCACGCTGGCCCAGGCGGCGAAGGCATTGAAGGACCACGGCGCGAGGCGCGTCGCGGCCTACATCACCCACCCGGTGCTGTCGGGCCCGGCGGTGGAGCGGATCGAGGCCTCGGGGCTCGACGAACTGGTGGTGACGGACACGATCCCGCTGCGCGAGAACGCGCGCGCGTGCCGCAAGA
>DAOMFD010000113.1:0-6383 GCA_035429605.1 Steroidobacteraceae bacterium
AGGCCCATCGACACCGTCGGGAACTGCCAGAAGTCCGGCATCAGCCACGGATGCGGATACGATGACAGCCCGCCACCACCCACCTCCTCGCGGAAGCGGCGCAACTGGTCCTCGGTGAGCCGTCCCTCGAGGAACGCGCGCGCGTAGATGCCCGGCGACGAGTGTCCCTGGATGAAGACCATGTCGCCCGGGTGCGCATCGCCGGGCGCGCGCCAGAAGTGGTTGAACCCGACTTCGTACAGCGTGGCCGCCGAGGCGTAGCTCGCGATGTGACCGCCGTACTCGGAACTCTGCCGGTTGGCCTGCACCACCATCGCCATGGCGTTCCAGCGGATGTAGGCCTTGATGCGCCGCTCGAGCGCGCGGTCGCCGGGGTATTCCTTCTCCTGGCCCGCTGAGATCGTGTTGACGTACGCCGTGTTCGGCGTGAACGGCAGGTGGGCTCCGGAGCGGCGCGTGTAGTCGATGACGCGCTCGAGGAGGTAGTGCGCCCGCTCGGCGCCCTGCGTCCGCAAGACGGAGTCGATCGACTCCAGCCACTCGCGCGTCTCGGCCGGATCGGTGTCTTCGATCTTCGAGGCTTCGAACATGGTGCGCGCCCGCGATAATGATTTGCGCGGCACGCCCTGCTAGCATGCCGACGCGCAATGATCAGCGCACGTCCCCGCAGGGTCAAGGCAGGTTCGTGACCACGTTGCTACCACCGGACACACCGGTCGAGATTCGCGGGCGCGCGGGCTCGCCCACGGAGGCCAGTGTCGCGCGCGCAGACGGCGTGATCCTGCTCGTCGACGCAGCTCACCCGGAGCGGGCGCTGGCCCGGCTGCCGCACGCCCAGCTGTGGCTTGCGCTGCACCGCAAGGCGCGGCCACGCCCCGGCCGCGCGCCCATGCAGCTCGTCACGCGCCTGCCCAATGCGCGTCACACGCTCGCGGTGGTGTCGTTCGCGAAGTCCGGCGAGAGTGCGTTCGACCGCCTCGAGGCTTGCCGCAGCTTGGTGACCACGGTGCTGCAGTCGGGCGTGGGCCGGCTGCAATGCCACGTCGCGGTCCCGCGCACCGACGAGGCGGCCGCGTGGCGCGAGGCAATGGTCAGCGCGGCGCTGGCGGTCGCGGCCCCGATGCCGCAGCGAAAGTCCAAGGCACCGCCCCCGTGCGACCTGCGCCGCGTCGAGGTCTACGGCGCGAAGACCGGCGAGTTCGACGACAGCGTAGCGGTCGCGGCCGGCAATCACCTCGCGCGCTGGCTGGCCGCACTCCCGCCGAACGAGCTGAACTGCGTGACCTACCGTCGGGCGCTGCGCGATCTCGCGGTGCGCGAGGGCTGGTCGTTCCGCTTCTACGACGAGCGCGCTCTCGCGCGCCTCGGCGCGGGCGCGTTCCTCGCGGTCGCGAGGGCCAACGCACATCGCGGCGCCGGGATCGTGCGACTGCGCTACCGTGCGGCAGGCCGCGGCCCGCGCCCTCGCATCGGCCTCGTCGGCAAGGGCATCTGCTTCGACACCGGCGGCATCAACCTCAAGGCCCAGAAGGGCATGTTCATGATGCACGGCGACATGCAGGGCAGCGCCGTCGCCGTCGGCACGCTGCTCGCGTGCTCGCGAAGCCGGGCCCGAGTCGACATCGACTGCTGGCTCGCGCTCACGGAGAACGAGATCGGCCCGCGCGCGTATCGCCCGCAGGACATCGTGCGGGCCGCGAATGGGGTCACCATCCAGGTGGTGCACAGCGATGCCGAAGGTCGCATGGCGCTGGCCGACACGCTGGTCCTGGCCTCGCGGGAGCGGCCTCGCCTGCTCCTGGACTTCGCGACGCTCACGGGGGCCTGCGTGAACGCGCTCACCGAGCGCTACAGCGGCGCATTCACCAATCGCCTCGACCTGCACCAGCCGGTCCAGCAAGCGGGTCGGGACAGCGGCGAGCGCGTCTGGTGCTTCCCGATGGACGGCGATTTCGACGAGGAGATCGACAGCAGCGTCGCCGACGTCATGCAGTGCACCATGGACTCGAAGGGCGACCACATCCTCGCCGCGCGGTTCCTGGCGCACTTCGTCGAGCCGAACGTGCCCTGGGTGCACGTGGACCTGTCGTCGTCCGAGCGCAAGGGCGGGCTCGCGCACGTACCGACCGAGTTCACCGGCTTCGGCGTGCGCTTCGCCACGCGGCTGCTGGGCGACGCGGCGCTGCTCGCGCGGCTCCCCGGAACGGCATGACGACGCTCACGCTGCGCCGCCCGGACGACTGGCACCTGCACCTGCGAGACGGCGCACACATGGCCGCCGTCCTGCCGATGTCGGCCGCGCAATTCGCGCGCGCGCTGGTCATGCCGAACCTGAGGCCGCCGATGACGACGACACAGGCCCTCGGCGAGTACCGCTCGCGAATACTTTCGGCATTGCCGCGCGGTGCGCGCTTCGAGCCGTGGATGACCCTGTACCTCACGGACCGCACGCCGCCGGAGGAAATCGTCCGCGCGAAGCGCAGTGGATTCGTGCTGGGCGCCAAGCTCTACCCGGCCGGTGCGACCACCCACTCCGACGCGGGCGTGACGTCCATCGAGCACACCTGGGCGACACTCGAAGCGATGGCCGAACACGGGCTCGTACTGCAGGTGCACGGCGAGGTCACCGACCCGGACGTGGACGTGTTCGACCGCGAGCACGCGTTCATCGAGCGCGTACTGGCCCGCGTGCTCGAGCGCGTGCCCGGCCTGCGCGTCGTGTTCGAGCACATCACGACCGCGGCCGCCGTCGAGTTCGTGCGCGGAGCCCCGGCCGGTGTCTCGGCGACGATCACGCCGCAGCACCTGCTCATGAACCGCAACGCGATCTTCGAGGGCGGCCTGCGCCCGCACCATTACTGCCTGCCGGTGCTCAAGCGCGAGCGCGATCGCGAGGCGCTGCTGGCGGCCGCCACGGGCGACGACCCGCGGTTTTTCCTCGGCACCGACAGCGCGCCGCACGCCCGGCACACCAAGGAGGCGGCCTGCGGCTGTGCAGGCATCTTCTCGGCGCACGCCGCGGTCGAGCTGTATGCGGAGGCCTTCGACCAGGCCGGACGCATCGACCGGCTCGAGGCCTTCGCGTCCGAGCGTGGCGCCGATTTCTACGGCCTGCCGCGCAATGCGGAACGCATCACGCTCACGCGCGAGTCGTGGACCGTTCCGCAGCGCTATCCTTTCGGCGACGACACGCTGGTCCCGCTGCGCGCCGGCTCGGAAATCAGCTGGCGGCTGGTGCAGGCGTGAGCGGCGACCTCGAGCCGCCCGGAATCGCGAGCCGGTTCCGCGGATTCCTGCCGATCGCGCTCGACGTCGAGACGGGCGGGTTCAATGCCGGCACGGACGCGCTGCTCGAGATCGCCGCGGTCGTGATCGAGATGACGCCGTTCGGCGAACTGAGGCCGGGGCCCAATTTCCGGTACCACGTGCAGCCGTTCCAAGGTTCGCGCATCGACCCGGCCTCGCTCGCGGTGAACGGCATCGACCCGCACCATCCACTGCGGCCGGCGCTGCCCGAGAAGGAAGCGCTCACGCAGCTGTTCCGCGAGATCCGCAAGGCCGTGCGCGACACGGGGTGCACTCGCGCGATCCTGGTCGGGCACAACGCCGCGTTCGACCTGGGATTCGTGAATGCCGCGGTGGCCCGCACGGGAATCAAGCGCAACCCGTTCCATCCCTTCTCGTGCTTCGACACGGCGACGCTCGGCGGCGTCGCGCTGGGACAGACGGTGTTGTCGCGCGCGGTCACGGCCGCGGGCCTCGACTGGCACCCGGATTCGGCGCATTCGGCGATCTACGATGCGGAACGCACCGCGGCGCTGTTCTGCACCATCTGCAATCGCTTCCGCTTCATGTACGAAGAGGCGCTCGAGCGCGCGCCCGAACTCGCCGTGACGGACGCCGGCGAGGCCCCGCCGGCCGACGAATAAATATCCAGGTCGGTGCCTGGCACCGATTGCGGAATTATCTGGTCGTGGCGCCGGCCTCGGCGAGCAGCGACTGCAGCTCGCCCTTCTGGTACATCTCGGTCAGGATGTCGGAGCCGCCGACCAGCTCGCCGTTCACGTACAGCTGCGGATACGTCGGCCAGTTCGAATAGCGCTTCAGGGCGTCGCGAAGCTCCGGGTCCTCGAAGATGTTGAAGGACGCGAATTTCGCGCCGCAAGCCTCGAGCGTGCGCACCGCCGACGCGGAGAACCCGCACTGCGGGAAGTCCGGCGTGCCCTTCATGTACAGCACGACCGGGTTCGACTTGAGCTGGCCCTGGATTCTCTCGATGACGTCCACCTGTTCACCTCGCAGCCGCGTCGTTCGCGGCCATGGTCGGGCGCGCCCTGGCGGCACGCGCAGCCTCGAGCCGTGCGATCACGGCCCACCGTTCCCCTGCGCTCATTGCTCCCCAGCCGGCGATCTCGTCGAGCGTTCGGCCGCATCCCGTGCAACAGCCGGCGGCGTCCAGCACGCAGACGTTGACGCAGGGAGACCCCGGGGCGACCTTCTCGATCAATCGCAAGCTCTCGTGCAGCGCAGAAGGCGTTGAATTATGCGGATGCGTCGCCTATTCTTCAAACCTCTCGCGGCGGGCCGCAAACGAACCTAACCGCCTGTCGCCATTGAGATTTCCAGTAGCGGAGGACATTCCATGAACCCCCTTACCTCGGTTCGCGGCTCGATCATCACCGGATTCGTGGTCGCGCTGGTCATCACTTTCGCGATCGCCCCCACCGGATTCATGGAACTCGGCCTCGCCCGCTGGTTCCACATCCTGTCGGGCGTCATGTGGATCGGCCTGCTCTGGTACTTCAACGTCGTCCAGGTCCCGGCGCTCGCGGTCGCGGCCGCCGACAAGGGTGGTCCCGGCGGCGCGGGCATCTCGAAATACGTCGCTCCGAGGGCGTTGCTGTGGTTCCGCTGGGCGGCGGTCGCCACCTGGCTCACCGGTGCGTGGTACCTCGGGCGCTCCGGCAACTTCCTCGGCGCATTCACGCTCGGCATGAGCGGCGAAGCGCTGAACTACTACCAACTCGTCATCGGCATCGGCGCGTGGCTCGGCACGATCATGCTGTTCAACGTGTGGGTCCTCATCTGGCCGAACCAGCAGAAGGTGCTGGGGCTGGTGCCGGCGTCCGACGAGGAGAAGGCCAAGGCGCGCAAGGTGGCGTTGTATGCATCGCGCACCAATTTCATCCTGTCGATCCCGATGCTGATGTGCATGGCGTCGGCGACGCACGGGCTGCCGTTCTGAGGCGTCGGGACGTGCCGGGGCGATGACTGGCGCAGTCGCGACCGCGCCGCCCCCCGACCTGCACGACCAGGTCGCACGTGCGCTCGCCGAGGACGTGGGCACCGGCGACCTGACCGCCGCCCTCGTCCCGCCTGGCCGCACCGGACGCGCCACGGTCGTCACGCGCGAACCGGCGGTGCTCTGTGGGCAGCCTTGGTTCGAAGAGGTTTTCCGCCAGCTCGACGCTTCGGTGCGCGTCCACTGGGACGCGGCCGAAGGTTCGGTCGTGGCCACCGACCAGCGCCTCTGCAGACTCGAGGGGCCGGCTCGCTCGCTCCTCACAGGCGAGCGCACTGCCCTCAATTTCCTGCAGACGCTCTCCGGCACGGCGACGGTGGCACGCCGTTACAGCGACCTGCTGGCCGGCCTGCCCTGCCGCGTCCTCGACACGCGCAAGACCCTCCCGGGCCTCAGGCGCGCGCAGAAGTACGCGGTGCGCTGCGGTGGCGGCAGCAACCACCGCATGGGTCTCTACGACGGGATCCTCGTCAAGGAGAACCACATCATGGCGGCCGGATCGATCGCGGCAGCGGTGGCGACCGCGCGCAAGCAAGGCGCTGCCGTGCCGGTCGAAGTGGAAGTCGAGTCACTGGATGAACTCAAGCAGGCGCTCGATGCGGGTGCCGACATGGCGCTGCTCGACGAATTCAGCCTCGATGACCTCCGCGCCGCCGTCGCACTGAACCGCTCGCACCCTCGGGGCCCGATCAAGCTCGAGGCGTCGGGCAGCGTCACGTTCGACACACTGCGGTCCATCGCGGAGACCGGCGTCGACTTCGTCTCCGTCGGTTCACTCACCAAGCACGTGCGGGCGATCGACCTGTCGATGCGGTTCGAATTCACCGCTGAGAAATAGGGGACATTCCCCTGTTTCGCGAAGCGGAAACAGGGGAATGTCCCCTATTTCTCAGCCGTTCGCGGCGACCTTCATGATCCGCTGCGGCGAGGCGATGCCATAGCCCTGCGCGTAATCGACGCCGAGGCTGCGCAGCATGTTGATGATCTCGGTGTTCTCGGCGAACTCCGCGATGGTGAGCTTGCCCGTCAGGTGCCCGATCTCGTTGATCGAGCGCACCATCTCGCGGTCGATCGGGTCGTG
>DAOMFD010000114.1:0-6294 GCA_035429605.1 Steroidobacteraceae bacterium
GTGGCCGTGCAGATGCCGCAGTTGAGGCACCCGTTCAGCTCGTGGTCGAAGCGCAGGTCGGACTGGATGTCCGCGAAGATCGCCTCGAGCTTCTCACGCGGGACCGGCGGCGCGTCGGAGACCGGGTCGCCGATGTATTCCTGGACGCGCGTGGCGGCGTGTTCCATCTCTTCCCCCCGGGCCGGCGTGCCGGCTCAAGCCTCAGTACGTCAGGACCTTCGCGTCCTCGTTCTCCATGACTTCCTCGATCAGGTGCGCGCCGCCGATGATGCCGGCGCACTCCGGGATCAGGTCGTCCTTGCTCATGTCGAAGAGGTCGAGGTTCGGCGAGCAGCAGTAGAACTTCGCGCCGGCGTCGGCCGCGTCCTTGATGAAGTCGTACACGGTCTTCGGCGAACCCGGCTTCACGTGCAGCGTCTCGGCCACGCCCTTCTTCATCAGTCGCCCGGCCGTCGCGGTGCATATCACCTCGACCTCGTACTCCATCGCCGCCGCGACGGTCGCCTGGAAGATCGGCGCACCGAGTTCCTCGCCGTTGCGGGTGTCGGTGTTCGCCATGACGATGATCAGCTTCTTGGCCATGTCCGTTCGCTCCGTCGGCGGATGCTGCGGCGCAACGCGCCGGGGCGGCCCCGGCGCCGCCAAAGTATTAGCGCACCCTAATATAGTTGCAGCCGGGTCGCAACAGGAAAAACGCGCCCGCTCAGTCCATGAGGCCGAGCACCTTCACCACGCCCGTCATGATCGGCACGAGCGCGTCCTCGATGCTGCGCTGCAACGTGCGCAGCTCGACGAGGCGCGGGCCCGGATCGGGCGGAGACTCGTCGAATTCCATGATCAGGTCCTCGACGATCGCGGGTTTCACGCCGGGATGTCCGGTGAAACCGAGCGCCCGCGGGCCGACCTGGAACAGGGCGGGGCGCCCGGCCGCGTCGACCGACAGGACACGCGCCGCCGCTGGCAGGATCGGCCGGTCGCGACCGTACACGACGAGCGGATAGCGTTCCGGCAGGTAGCCGTCGAGCGCCCCCGGGTCGACGCGCCGGGCCTCGCCGACCTCGAAGGCCAGCGGGGCATCCTCCACGGCGCCACCGGCGACGATGGCGAGCAACTGCGCGCCGAGCCCGATCCCGAGGATGGGCAGGCCGCGATCGAGTGCGGCGCGGGCCAGGGTGAGTTCCTCGATCAGGGTCGGGACATTCCGGCCGCCGGCGCTGCCCCACGGCCCGCCGCCGAGCATCACGAGGCCGTCGAGGAGCTGGCCAGCCTTTGGCACCCGGCCTCCCGTTGCAAATGGCCGCGAGTAGCGGAAGCGGATACGCCGTCCCTCGAAATGGTCCTCGATGAGCCCGAGGTATTCGGCCGACGTGTGCTGCAGGACGTTGAGCGTCTTCACCCGCGCGCCCCGCCGGCCAGCGCGGCTTCGAGGGACGCGCGGAAATCCTCGGGCTTCACCGTCAGCGCGCTGATCGGGTGCTCGACGAAGAACCGCTCGATGATCCCGGGCGCGTCGTCGACGTAGGCACCGCGCAGCGCCGCCTCGAGGTCGAGGATCGTGCGCGGCGGCGCCACGAAGAAGTCGCCGGTGATGAGCGCGACGCCGATGCGCTTGCGGGCCGGACCCTCGAGGCGCACGTAGCTCGTCACTGTGCCGCCCGGGCCCGTGTGGGAGCCCGCCAGGAAATCCGCGTCGCGCGCCGGGTCGTCCACCTCGGCCACGAATTGATCGGTGCCGATCTCCTCGCGGTAGCGCTGCCACGCGAGGCTGTCCTCCGCCGGCGACAGCGGCTCTTCCGTCCATTGCAGCCCGAACCGCTCGGCGAATGCCTCGAGCAGCGCCTTCTGGATGGCCGGCAGGGTCGGGGTCGACGGGCCGAGCAGCTCGCGCAGGGTCACGACGCGTTGCGCGGCGGAATCGAGCTGGCGTTTCTCGAGCTTGGCGCGCGGCACGCGCAGCGCCTCGACCATCGCCGCGGGATTCAGGTCGACCAGCACCGTGCCCTGGTAGATGAGCGTGTCGCCGTCGAAGAAGCCGCCCGTGCCGCTCACCTTGCGGCCGTCCACCTCGATGTCGTTGCGAGGACGGTAGCGCGCGTCGACCCCGACCCGCCGCAGCCCGGCCGCCACGGCGAGGCAGATGTCCCGCGCGAGCTCGGACAGCGAACCCGGCCGCAGCGCCCTGCGCCCGAAGATGAGCCCCCAGCCGAGCTGGCCCTCGTCGAGATAGATCGCCCCGCCGCCGGTGATGCGGCGCACGATCCCGACGCCGTGGCTGCGGCAATGGTCCACGTCGACTTCCTGGCGCAGCGCCTGGTGCCGCCCGATCAGCGCGGTGGGCGGGAAGCGCATGAAGCGGAACGTGTCGCCGATCTGCCCGGACTGGTGCAGCTCGAGCATGGCCTGGTCGAGCGCGATGTTGTAGCGGCCCTCCCGCACGCCGGTATCGACGACGCGGAACGCGCCGGCCACGGCACTAGCCCTGGACGACGGGGATCTTGAGCTGCCTGCGGATGCGCCGCAGGTCCTGCTTGCCGGGCTGGAACGGGTAGCTCGCGATGTTGCTGGGCGGCGAGTCGCCGTAAGGTCGATCGCACGCGGACACGTCGTCGCGGAACTTGCCCGGGCAGCCCGAGGTCCGGAATGCGACGCCCTCCTCGACGATGCGGTCGACCTCTGCTGTCGGCAGGCCGTAGCCGGTGACGCGTCCTTCGGCGTCGAAGCCCATCTGCTCGACGCGCACGCCCGCGTAGTCGATCAGGTAGCGCGCGAGCTGCACGCGGCGCCACTGGTCCCGCGGCGTGGCCGGCAGGTGGTCCATGAGCGAGCCAGCCTCGGGAAAAAAGCTGAAGAGATGACTGTGCCCGCCGAGGTCCACGAGCTGCTGCACGAGCGTGAGCAGTTCCCGCTCGGTCTCTCCCATCCCCACGATGATGTGCGCGCCGAATTTCTGCGGCCCGAACACATCGCGCGCGTGATGCAGGATTTCCCAGTACTTCGACCACTTGTGCGGCGACTGCACGCCCTTGCCGCGCGTGCGGTCGAAGATCCCGGGCGTGGCGGCGTCGAGCGCCACGGTGAAGATGTCGGCCCCAAGATCCCGGAGCCTGGCAACGTCATCTCGCTGCATGGTGGTCGGGTTCGAGAGGATCGACACCGGGATGGTCGCGGGGTCGATGCGCGAGGTCCACGCCTTCAGCACCGAGACGGTGTCGGCGTCCGACCGTGGATGCGTGATCATCGAGATGCACATGCGGTGGAAGGGGCTCCGCTCCCCGTCGCGTGCCACGCGCTCGACGATCTCGGCCATCGGCACCGCGGGCCAGTCCACGCGGATGAAGTTGCGGTCGGCGTAGTCGCGATCGGCCTCGCGATGGCGGGCGAGCCCGCAATACGCGCAATTCGCGCGGCAGCCCTCGGGGTAGGTGAGCAGCAGGTTCAGGCAGCGCGTGCACTCGCAGCGGTGCATCCTGCCCGCCATCACGCCGAGCGTGATCGCCGCGGCCGTGGACATCTGCACGTAGTCCGGCGAGCGCATGTCGGGCGTCAGGACGTTATTGTTCGGCAGGTACACGCCGAGCGGCGGGACCGCCGTGTCCTTCACGCGGCGGCCGTTGCGCGCCTCGACGGGCGTGGGCAGCGGCGCGCGCGGCTCCATGCTCGCGTAGGAATTGAACGACCGGCCGTCCGCTGCGGCTGCGGTGGTGGACTCGGTGCCCTGGTTGATGCAGCTCATCGACGAAGTCTCCTGGCCCTGCGGCCCTGTCAGGCCGCGCAGGTGCTGGCTGAGGTCACGCGCGGCGCGGCCCCGACCTTGATCGAGCAACAGGCGTGTTCCTGGTGGAAGGGGCGGCCGATCGCGTTCGCGACCGCGACCGCGCCGTCGGCGGGGAAGGCGATGCCGTCGAGCCCTGCCATCACGGCATAGGCGTCGACGACTCGCTTGTGCAGGCCGGGCGGCCGCGCGCAGCCGAGCAGGACCTGGCGGTCCGCAAGACGCCGCCGTGCCTCGCCGAAAATGCGTCCGACGTCATCAGGATCGGGCACGGCGTAGGTGTCGGGCCTGGCGTAGAAGGGCATGACGACGACGAGCACGAGCGCCGTGACCGGATGGCGGCTCACGATGTCGAGTGCATCCGGCTCGCCGAGGATGCGGCCGTAGTGCAGGCCGATCACGATGTGCGGGCTGACCTCCATCGACGTGGAGCACAGGGCCGCGAGCGTGGCCTCGAAATCGGCCACCGGGCGGTCGAGGTGGTACACGTCGCGGATGGTCTCGTCCGCGCCGATGACGTCCATCATCGCCGTGTCGACGCCGGCGGATTCCATGGCCTTCGCGCCGCGCTCGTCGGTGAGCGCGGTGTGGATCGCGATCTTCATGGCCGGGAAATCCCGCTTCAGGCGCTCCACCACGGGGTAATAGCGCTCGTAGCGGATCTCGTTGCGCCGGTTCGAGCCACCCGACAGCAGGAAGCCCTGCAGGTTCTGTGTCGCCACCAGCCGGCGCACCTTCTGGTCGAGCATCTCGGGGGAGGTCGCCGGGATCATCGGCTTCAGGATCTCGGCGCGGCAGTGGTCGCAATTCAATCCGCAGGCGCCGGCGGTGATCGAGAAGGACGGGAAGCTGTTCTTCGAGCAGCCCTTGAGCTCGGTGCTCGCGTAGTCCTTGAACGTCGGCGTCGAGAACCGGATGGGTCGCGCAGCCGTCGTCGCCGCAGTGGCTTCGAAGCCGCGCACGAGCTCCGCGTCGAATGCGACGTCCTCGAGGTCCTCGATGCGGCCGAGTGATTCAAGCCAGCTCATGCATCCTCCCCGCGTGCCTGTCGACCAGTTGGCGGATCTCGTCGCGTACCGGGCCCTCGCGGGGTGTGTCGGCGAGGGTCGTGAGCCATTCGGGCCGGATGGCCTCGTCCTCGACGAGGTCGCAGTGCAGGCCCGACAAGCATAACCGCGCCTGCGGCGGCAGGGGTTGCGGGATGTCCTGCCCGAGCAGGCGGCCCCACAGGCCGGTCCAGCAGCGAGCGAGTGTCCACGGGTTGTACCCACCCCCGCCCAGCACGACCGCCGGCGTCCCGAGGCTCGTGAGCGCAAGCACGGCGTCCCACAGCGCGAGGTTGCTCAATGCCATGCGCGACAGCGGGTCGCCCGCGAGCGCGTCCGTTCCGCAGGTCACGACCACCGAATCCGGCGCAAAGGCCGCCGCCGCTGGCAATACGATCCCGTCCATCAGGCTGCGGAATTCCGTGTCGTTGCAGTCGCGCGGTACGGGAAGATTGATCGCGTTGCTGCTGCCGTCGTCGGCCAAGCCGGTGTGGGGCCAGCGTCCGGCCTCGTGGATCGAGACCAGCCGGACCCGGTCCTCGTCCTGGAACGCGTCCTGCACCCCGTCGCAGTGATGCGCGTCGAGATCGACGTAAAGCACGCGGTCGCAGCCGTTCCCGAGCAGGGTCAGGATCGCGAAGACCGGGTCGTTGAAGTAGCAGAACCCGCTGGCGCGCTGGCGGCGGCCGTGGTGGGTCCCTCCGGCCGGGTGGAACACCGCGCGGCCCTCGAGCGCGAGTTCGGCGGCCAGGATCGAGCCGCCGACGGCGGTGGCGGCCCGCTCGAACACGCCGCCGAACAGCGGGTTCTCGAAGTTGCCGAAGTTGTGCCGCTCGCGCACTGCGGGCTCGACGTGTCCCTGCGCATCGGCATCGCGCAGAGCCTCGACGTAGGCCGGGTCGTGGAATGTCGCGAGCTGCTCGATGCTTGCGGCCGGCGCGGTCCGGAACGACGGCCCGTCGAGCCAGCCGAGCGAGGTGCACAGGTCGATGACGGTGGCGACGCGAGGGATGGCGAGCGGGTGATTGCGGCCGAACGACGGCAGCCTGCAGAAGTGGCTGCCGACGAAGAGCGGGGGCGCGACGCGACGCACCGCACCTGCGCTGCGCTGCATCATGACCTGCCCTTGGCCGCCGGGGATCTGCACCACCCGAGCGTAATAAATTCGACTTTGCTAATAAAGACGTCTCTGTTAAGTTGCCGTCGCTCGGCAGGCAGAGACCAAACGTGGGGGGCACGGTATGTCCGATTCGTCCGGCGCCAAGCGCATGTCCATCATCGTCACCAAGGGCACGCTCGACTGGGCGTACCCGCCGTTCATCCTGTCGACCACGGCGGCTGCCATGGGCCTCGACGTGACGCTGTTCTTCACCTTCTACGGCCTGCCGCTGCTGCTCAAGGACCTCGACCTCAAGATGTCCCCGCTCGGCAACCCGGCGATGAAGATGCCGATGATGGGCGGGCACATGGGCATGC
>DAOMFD010000115.1:0-6254 GCA_035429605.1 Steroidobacteraceae bacterium
CCTGCGCCTGGCGCCCGGCAGCCGCGAAGGCCGCGCCGGCGACCGTGTAGGTGAATGCCATGCCAAGCACGTAGGCGAGCGACAGGGCAAATGCCCGGCCGCGCGACACGGGCCGGTCGCGGCCCGCGCCCACGATGATGCCCGACAGGATCGGCACCATCGGCAGGACGCAGGGCGTGAACGCGAGCAGCAATCCCGCGCCGAAGAACGTCGCGAGCACCGCGAGCAGGCTGCCGCTGCGAATGCGGTCGGCCAGCAAGTCCTGCTCCGAGCGCTGCACGGGCGCTCCGCTGCTCTTCGCCGTCGAAGTGGCGATCCCTGCCATTGCCCCGAGCTGCACCGGGAACGTCTTGCGGATTGGCGGGTAGCAGAGCCCGGCTTCGGCGCATCCCTGGTAGCGCACTTCGACCGTGACTTCGCGCGTGCCGGCTGCCGCCGCGACCGGCACCTCCGCGTCCATCTGCTCGAAGAACACGACCTGGTCGCCGAAATAGTCGTCGTGCTTCACCTTGCCGCCGGGAATGGACGGATTACCGAGCTGTGCATTGCCACTCGTGGCAGCGACCTTGACCTTGTCGCGATAGAGGTAATAGCCCTTGGCGATGTCCCAGTGCAGCGTGATGCGATCGGCGCGGTCGCTGAACACAGTGACTTGAAAGGCCTTGTCGGCCGGCAGGAGCTGGCCTTCCTGCGATTCGCCGCCGAGCATGCGCCGGACGTCGAAGCCAGACGACGTGGTGTCCTGGGCAATCGTCCGGCCCGCCCCCAGGCAGCCCAGCGCAACCAGTGCGAGTTGGACCCAGGCGATATGCATCTTGCGAATCATCGGTCCCCGGCTCGGGTCGCCGGGACGACCCTTAGAAAGGTTCGCATCATGCCCATCCGCGTCGCGGACCGCGACCTCGGGTGTCCGAAAAGTGCATCGCCGCACAGGAATATCTTTCCCGTTCATAGGGTTGTTCGAGTCGACGCCCGGTCGGGGCAGCACCGGCGGCCGGATCAGGCCCGGCCACCCCATGCACCGTCATGGACCCACCCGGATGTGACCCGGTTCCACCCCAGGGCTTGAAATCGGCCTTTCGCCGCCTATCATTAGCAGCCGCTTGGGGTGAGTGCTAACACCATCCCGCGATTTCCCCTCCCAGCTGAACAAATAATGGAGTTTCAGCAATGGCTGACAAGTTGAAGATTCGCCCGCTCCACGACCGCGTCATCATCCAGCGGCTCGACGCCGAGACCAAGTCTCCCGGCGGCATCGTGATCCCGGACACCGCGGCCGAGAAGCCGGTCCGCGGCAAGGTCGTCGCCGTGGGCAAGGGCAAGATCCTCGAGGACGGCACGGTCCGCCCGCTCGACGTCAAGGTCGGCGACCACATCCTCTTCGGCAAGTACAGCGGCACCGAAGTGAAGCTCGATGGCGAGGAATACCTCGTCATGCGCGAAGAAGACGTGATGGCGGTGCTCGAGAAGTAAGCGCCCGCCCGCAACCAGCAACGAATTCCGGAGAACACTGCAATGGCAGCGAAAGACGTACGTTTCAGCGATGACGCCCGCGCGCGGATGCTCCGCGGCGTCAACATCCTCGCGAATGCGGTCAAGGTGACCCTGGGTCCCAAGGGCCGCAACGCGGTGCTCGAGAAGAGCTTCGGCGCCCCCACCGTCACCAAGGACGGCGTGTCGGTCGCGAAGGAGATCGAGCTCAAGGACAAGTTCGAGAACATGGGCGCGCAGATGGTGAAGGAAGTCGCTTCCAACACCTCCGACGAGGCCGGTGACGGCACGACGACCGCCACGGTGCTCGCCCAGGCGATCGTGCGCGAGGGCCTGAAGGCCGTCGCGGCGGGCGCCAACCCGATGGACATCAAGCGGGGCATCGACAAGGCCGTCGAGACGGCCACCGAGGAGCTGAAGAAGCTCTCCAAGCCCTGCAAGGACCAGAAGGCGATCGCGCAGGTCGGCACGATCTCGGCGAACAGCGACGAGTCGATCGGCAAGACCATCGCCGACGCGATGGAGAAGGTCGGCAAGGAAGGCGTGATCACGGTCGAGGAGGGCTCGGGCCTGCAGAACGAGCTCGACGTCGTCGAGGGCATGCAGTTCGACCGCGGCTACCTCTCGCCGTACTTCATCAACAGCCAGGCCAACCAGACGGCCGAGCTCGAGAACCCGTACATCCTGCTGTACGACAAGAAGATCTCGAACGTCCGCGAGATGCTCCCGCTGCTCGAGGGCATCGCCAAGGCCGGCCGTCCGCTGCTCGTCGTGGCCGAGGACGTCGAGGGTGAGGCGCTCGCCACGCTGGTCGTCAACACCATCCGCGGCATCGTCAAGGTCGCGGCCGTGAAGGCCCCGGGCTTCGGCGACCGCCGCAAGGCCATGCTGCAGGACATCGCCGTCCTCACCGGCGGCACCGTGATCGCCGAGGAAGTGGGCCTCTCGCTCGAGAAGGCCTCGCTCGCCGACATGGGCCAGGCCAAGAAGGTCGTGGTCGAGAAGGAGAACACCACGATCATCGACGGCCACGGCAAGCCGGCCGAGATCAAGGCGCGCATCGCGCAGATCAAGCAGCAGATCGAGGAAGCCACCTCCGACTACGACAAGGAGAAGCTGCAGGAGCGCATGGCGAAGCTCTCCGGCGGCGTCGCCGTGATCAAGGTCGGTGCCGCGACCGAGATCGAGATGAAGGAGAAGAAGGCCCGCGTCGAGGACGCGCTGCACGCCACCCGTGCGGCCGTCGAGGAAGGCGTGGTGCCGGGCGGCGGCGTGGCGCTGATCCGCGCGCAGAAGGCGCTCGAGAAGCTCGAGGGCGCGAACGAGGACCAGGCGATCGGCATCAAGATCCTGGCCCGCTCGATCGAGGAGCCGCTGCGCCAGATCGTCGCGAACGCGGGCGAGGACGCCGCGGTCGTGCTGGCCGACGTCAAGAAGGGCAAGGGCACGTACGGCTACAACGCCGCGACGGGCGTCTATGGCGACATGCTCGACATGGGCATCCTGGACCCGACCAAGGTCACGCGTCTCGCGCTGCAGAACGCCTCCTCGGTGGCGGGCCTGCTGCTCACGACGGAAGTGATGGTCGCCGAGGCTCCGAAGGACGAGGAGCACAAGCACGGCGGCGGCATGCCGGACATGGGCGGCATGGGCGACATGGGCATGTAAGGTCGCGAGACTTTACGGCTCGATGAACGAGGCCCGGGAGGCGACTCCCGGGCCTCTGTCGTTGTGGGCCGACGGCAAGGTCTCGGATACTGCAGCCGACAGGTGAACCGCTGCCGAGCGTCCGGGCAACGGTCGCGGCAGGCTCTGGCTGCGCATCGAGTCCACCGCGCCAACACGCCTGCGCGGATCGGAGATCTGAAATTCCTGTCCGCGCACGGAGCATGGCCTCGGGTCAAAAAAGTGCCCTGACCCGCTTTGGTCCGTGGGTTATGCTTGGTCGCTCCACCGCGCCGACCGTTTGAATTCTCAGGGATTTCAACTGCATGGCCGACGTCTTCATTTCCTACGCTCGCAGCGACAAGGCCCGCGTCGCACCGCTGGTAGCGGCCATCGTGTCGAGAGGCTGGACCGTGTGGTGGGACCCTGAGATCACGCCGGGGCAGGAATTCGACGACATGATCGATGCCGAGATCGCGGCGGCCAAGGCCGTGATGGTCGTTTGGACGCCGACCTCGGTGACCTCTCGATGGGTGCGCGGCGAGGCACGCGAGGCAGCCGACAGCAACAAGCTTGTGCCGGTGCGATTCGATAATGCGCGCCTGCCGATGGACGTGCGGGCCATTCACACCACGGATCTCGACGGCTGGAAAGACGATCCACAGAGCCCGCAGGCTCGCGAATTCCTGCAGGCGCTGGGCGCGATGATCGCGCGGGCTCCGACCAGGGCAGTGAACGCCGCGGAAGCGGCGGAGGACGCGCCGGACAAGCCCGAGCCGCGCTTTACCATCTGCGTGCTGCCGTTCACCAACATGAGCGGTGACCCGGAGCAGGAGTACTTCAGCGACGGCATCACCGAGGACGTGATCACCGATCTCAGCAAGGTCTCCGCGCTCGGCATCGTCTCGCGCAACAGCGCCTTCATGTACAAGGGCAAGCCTGTCGACGTGCCGAAGGTCGCGGCGGAACTCAAGGTCAGCCACGTGCTGGAGGGCAGTGTTCGGAAGGCGGGCGGCCGCGTGCGCATCAGCGCGCAACTCGTCGATGCCCAGACCAACAATCACATCTGGGCGGAACGCTACGATCGGGAAGCAAGCGACATCTTCGCGCTCCAGGATGAGATTTCCGAAGCCATCGTCAAGGCCTTGCGGTTGCGCCTGCTGCCGAAGGAGAAAAAGGCGATCGAGCGTCGCGGGACGGACAACCCGGACGCGCACAACCTGTACCTGATGGCGCGCCAGACCTATGTCAACAGCCACGACATCGACGGTCGGGCGGCCGAGGCCATCGTCCGACTGTGTGATCGCGCGATCGAGATCGACCCGAACTACGCTCAGGCTTGGACACTGAAGGCGATCGGCTTTTGAAAACTGCGCGAGGCGAGCGGTGGCAAGACGGACGAAGGCATGGCGGCGGCGGAGCGCGCCCTGGCGCTCGATCCCGATCTGGCTGAGGCGCATGCCGTCAAGGCGCAACTTCTGCTGGGGGATGGGGCGGCCGAGCAAGCCGCCGAGGAAGTCGCCATCGCGCTGCGTCTGAATCCCGAGTCCTATGAGGTCAACCGGTCGGCGGGCCGATTGAGTTACCAGTTGCATCGCTACCAGGACGCGGTCCGCTTCTATGAGAAGTCCGCCGGGCTGATGGAGACGGACCTCAACTCCGCCTCCATACTGATCAGCACCTATACGGCTCTTGGCGATGACGCCTCGATGAAACGCGCTGCGCAACTGACCCTGAAACGCGCCGAGGCCGTTCTGGCGCACGACCAGAACAACTCGATGGTGGCTGGCTACAGCGCGTACGCGCTGGCGGCACTCGGCGAAGGCGGGCGGGCGAAAGCGCGCATGGAGCGTGCGCTGCTGATCGATCCGGACAACTTCAACATGCGCTACAACTTTGCCTGTGCCTTGTGCGTGTATCTCAGGGACAAGCAGGCCGCGCTGGACATGCTCGAGCCGCTGTTCGCCACGATCACCGATACGTTCCTGCCGTACGCCAAGGCAGACCCGGATCTGGAGTTGCTGCGCGGCGAATCGCGATATCACGATATGGTCACCGCCGCCGAGGAACGGCTGGCTAAGGCGGCACAGGTCAACTCATCGAAATGAGCCGGCCCGGCGGCCCACGGCTCGGGCTCCTCGAATCCAGCCGCCGCCCAACAGAACTAGCGCCGGACCTCGCTCGCAACGAAATTCAGTCCGCCTTCGCTTCCCTATAGGCCAACAGCATCGTCACGGCGTAGTACCAGGCGAGCAGTACGCCAGCGACGGCTGCGTACCCGCCGAGCGAAGTGCTGCCCTTCACTCCGAGTACCGTGAGGAGGAGCAGCGCTCCGAAGAAAGCCGCGAACAGGTACACGAACGCGTAGACCACCGCTATCTGCAGAAACCAATTCCGTACGATGGGCCCAGGCAGAAGCAGCTTGTCGCCCGTGTCGCGCCGTTTCCAACCGATCAGGTAGTTCGTCGTTAGCACGCGGAAAAGATAGAGGCACATGTCGCGATTCCGGTACTCCGCGTCGGCCAATTCGTCGCTGTAGGTCGCGACGTCGGTCAACGTGCGATCCCCCAGGCGAATCTGCGCAAACTTCTTGCGCGTTCCGGAGATGGCCAGATTGCACTGGCCCAACGTGCCGCAATGCTTCTTGAGGAACATGACCCCCCCCTCGGATGCCGCGGTACGCCCGTCGGCGTTGCCGGGCGACGCGAAGCCCCACACCGACCACCGAGGTTACGCCTGCTTCGCCAGGTTTTGCACGCGTCGACTTGTTGGCGGCGGCGCGCAGCGCTGGGAATACCTTGAGGTGGGTCTGGACGCGAGGCAGACGGTGTAGAGCGCCGTGCGGCGCGTGATTGTGTGGCAGGTGCCGCCAAGGCCGTAGCCGAGCGCCAGCGTGGCGCCGTAGAACGCAATTCCAGCGCGATTTGATGAACTGGCGCGCGACCGATCCCGTACCATCCGCGGATCGCCGTCACCTCGGACGCAGTCCATGCCCCTCGCCTGGCTCTCGCTCGCGATCGCCTGCACCGTCGGTTATCACCTGGTGCTGAAGCTCACGCCGCCGGGCGTGAACCCGCTGCTGTCGCTGCTGGTGACCT
>DAOMFD010000116.1:0-6133 GCA_035429605.1 Steroidobacteraceae bacterium
GTGCGCCCGCGCACTCAGCCGGCTTCCTTGTCCTTCTCGATCAGCGCGTACGCCGAGTGGTTGTGGATGGACTCGAAGTTCTCGGCCTCGACCACGTACGCGAGCACGCGCGGCTCGCGGTTGAGCCGCACCGCGACGTCGCGCACGATGTCCTCGACGAACTTCGGGTTGTCGTAGGCGCGCTCCGTCACGAACTTCTCGTCGGGGCGCTTCAGGATCCCGTAGAGCTGGCTCGACGCCTCCTGCTCGGCGATGTCGACCAGTTCCTCGATCCAGACGTGCTCGCGGACCCTGGCCCGGATCGTGATGTGCGAGCGCTGGTTGTGCGCGCCGTACTCGGAGATCTTCTTCGAGCAGGGGCAGAGGCTCGTGACCGGCACCACCACGTGGATCCACATCTCCTCGTGCCCGTCGTGGATCTCGCCGACCAGGCTGGCCTGGTAGTTCATCAGGCTCGGCACGCCCGAGACCGGCGCCGTCTTCATCATGAAGTAGGGGAAGCTCATCTCCACGTGTCCCGACGTCGCGTCGAGCCGGCGGGTGACTTCCTTCAGCATCTGGCGGAACGAGTCCACCGAGATCTCCCGCTCGTGGCCGTGCAGCACCTCGACGAAGCGCGACATGTGCGTGCCCTTGAAGTTGTGCGGCAGGGCCACGTACATGTTGAAGTTCGCGATCGTGTGCTGCTCGTCGCCGGAGCGGTCCCTGATCCGCACCGGGTGGTAGATGTCCTTGACCCCGACCTTGTTGATGGGAATCTGCCGCGAGTCCGCGCGGCCTTGCACGTCGTCCATCATCAGACCGCCAGTGGCCGGCCGCCCACGGCGGCCAGGATCCCGTTGCGAGCGGGCCAGAGCCGCTCGATCTGCTGTGCGACGCCCGCCGCGTCGAGGCCCGCGGCCGCGAGGCAGTCCTCGCGCGAGCCGTGCTCGATGAACCGGTCGGGGATGCCGACGTGGTGCACGATGCGCTCGACCCCGGTCGCGGCGAGGCATTCGCTCACCGCGCTGCCGGCGCCGCCCGCGACGGCGTTCTCCTCGATGGTCACGATGCACTCGTGCGACGCCGCCAGCCGGCGCACCAGCTCGGCGTCGAGCGGCTTGACGAAGCGCATGTTGACGAGCGTCGCGTCGAGGCGCGCGGCGATCGGCTCGCAAGGCGCGACCATGGTGCCGAATGCGAGCAACAGCAGGCCCGAGCGTCCCTCGCGCCGGACCTCGGCGCGTCCGATGGGCAGCGCGGTCATCTCGCCCACGATCGGCACGCCCGGGCCCTGGCCGCGCGGATAGCGCACGGCCGCCGGCCCGCCGTGCATGACGGCGGTATAGAGCATCTGCCGGCACTCGTTCTCGTCGGCCGGCGCCATGACGACCACGTTCGGGATGCAGCGCAGGAAGCTCAGGTCGTACGCGCCCTGGTGCGTGGCGCCGTCGCCGCCCACGAGTCCGCCGCGGTCGATCGCGAACGTGACGGCGAGGTTCTGCAGCGCGACGTCGTGGATGAACTGGTCGTAGCCGCGCTGCAGGAACGTCGAGTAGATGGCCACCACCGGGCGCGCGCCTTCGCAGGCCATGCCGGCGGCGAGCGTCACGGCGTGTTGCTCGGCGATCGCGACGTCGTAGTAGCGGTCGGGGAAACGCCTGGAGAACTCGACGAGGCCGGAACCTTCGCGCATCGCGGGCGTGATGCCGACGACGCGCGGGTCGCGCTCCGCCATGTCGCACAGCCACTGGCCGAACACCTGCGAGTAGGACGGCCCGGTGGCCTTGTCCTTGTAGATCGTCCCGCTGGTCGGGTCGAACGGGCCCGGCCCGTGCCACTTGATGGGATCGGCTTCCGCGGGCGCATAGCCCTTGCCCTTCTGCGTCACCACGTGCAGGAACTGCAGCCCGTGCCGCTCGCGCAGCTGGCGGAGCGCCGCGACCAGCTCGAGCACGTCGTGGCCGTCGATCGGACCGCTGTAGTTGAAGCCGAGCTCCTCGAAGAGCGTGCCCGGGAGCACCATGCCCTTCATGTGCTCCTCGGAGCGGCGCGCGAAGCGCTTCATGCGCGGCATGCGGTCGAGGATCTTCTTGCTGCTTTCGCGCAGCGCGGTGTAGGTGCGCCCCGACAGGACGCGCGCGAGGTACTTGGCGAGTGCACCCACGTTCTCCGAAATGGACATCTTGTTGTCGTTCAGCACGACCAGCATGTCCGGGTCGAGGGGGCCCGCGTGATTCATCGCCTCGAACGCCTGGCCGCCGCTGATGGCGCCGTCGCCGATCACCGCGGCGATGCGGCGCGTCTCGCCGGTGTGCTTCGACGCGAGCGCCATGCCCAGCGCCGCGCCGATCGAGGTGCTCGCGTGCCCGACGCCGAACGTGTCGTACTCACTCTCGGCGCGACTCGGGAACGGGGCGAGGCCGTCCTTGAGCTTGATCGTCTGCAGCCGGTCGCGCCGGCCCGTCAGCACCTTGTGGGGGTAGGCCTGGTGGCCCACGTCCCAGACCAGCCGGTCGTGGGGCGTGTCGTACACGTAATGGAGCGCGACCGTGAGCTCGACCGTCCCCAGGCCGGCCGCGAAGTGGCCGCCCATCTGGCTCACCGTGTGGACCAGGAATTCCCGCAGCTCCTGCGTGAGGGGCACGAGCTGCGACTCCGGGAGGCGTCGCAGGTCCGCCGGCGACTCGATCGCCGCGAGCAGGGGATATCGGTCGGCCAGGGACATAGGGCGGCAAGTTTACCGCACCGCGGCAAGGCGGACCGGTTCAGTGGCGGCGGGTCACCAGCCAGTCCGCGACGGCCGCCAGGGGGCTCCCCGCCCAGCCCTCGCGCCGGAGGATTGCCCCGGCCGCCTCGTGCAGTTCGCGCACGCGTGCCTTGGCCGGCGCGATGCCGGCGACGGCCGGATAGGTCGGCATCGCGCGCGCCTCGTCGCTGCCCACCGGCTTGCCGATCAGGGCCGCGTCGCCCTCGATGTCCAGGATGTCGTCCTGCACCTGGAAGGCGAGGCCGACGAGGCTGCCGAATTCACCCAGTCTGGCAAGCCGGGCGAGCCCGAGGTCCCCTGCGCACTGGGCCGCCATGAGGATGCTGGCGCGGATCAGCGCGCCCGTCTTCAAGGCGTGGACCTGTTCGATCTCGGCCAGGCCGAGGGTCCGGCCTTCCGCGGCAAGGTCCAGGGCCTGGCCACCCGCCATGCCCGCCGTGCCGCTCGCTTCGGCCAGGATGGCGATCATCCGTACTCGAATGCGGTCGTCCGGGACACCGGCGTGACTTGCGAGAACCTGGAATGCGAGCACCTGCAGCGAGTCGCCGGCGAGTATTGCCGTGGCCTCGTCGAACGCCTTGTGACAGGTGGGACGACCCCGGCGCAGGTCGTCGTCGTCCATCGCCGGCAGGTCGTCGTGAACGAGTGAATAGGCGTGGATCAGCTCCACCGCGCAGGCTGCAGCGTCCACGGTTGAAAGCGCCACGCCGAGCGTCTCGGCCGTCGCGTAGACGAGCGCCGGGCGGATGCGCTTGCCCGGCCCGAGCACGCCGTAGCGCTGCGCGGCGTGCAGGCGCTGCGGGACTGCGGAGTCGGGCGGCAGCCAGCGCTCGAGCTCCTGCTCGACCCGGCTGCGCCACTCGTCGAGGCGCGAACTCAGGGAGCCCATCGGGCGGCCGGCTAAGGCTCCTCCTCGAAGGGTTCCGGTTCCGCATCCGGAGTCTTCTTGAGCAGGATTTCCACGCGCTGCTCGGCGGCCTTGAGCGACGCCTGGCAGCTGCGCGCGAGTTCGATGCCGCGTTCGAACTGCTTCAGGGCGTCTTCGAGCGGAAGTTCGCCGTGTTCGAGTCGCTCGACGACGGCCTCGAGATCCGCGAGCGCTTGTTCGAAGTCGGGCGACTTGGGCTTCTTGCTGGTCACGCTGTTCTCCGGGGCGCGCAAGACTTGCACAGGGGTTGCGGCGGGTCAACGCAACGCAAAGTCCTGAAAGGACAATAGCGTCCTGTCCGGATCCTGCGCGGCTGCGACCCGTGCTAGCGTTGACAGCATGCCGGTTGCGGCCTAGATTTGCCTTCAGTTAGACCAAGTCTAAACGAGGCTCGTCGCACCGGCGAGCGCCAGATCCGTGGAGGCACGCATGAAGAACTTGAAGGGAACGAAGACCGAAAAGAACCTGAAGGACGCATTCGCAGGCGAGTCGCAGGCGAACCGTCGTTACCTGTATTTCGCGCAGAAGGCGGACGTCGAGGGATTCAACGACGTGGCCGCCGTGTTCCGCTCGACGGCGGAAGGCGAGACGGGCCATGCGCACGGCCACCTCGAGTACCTCGAGCAGGTCGGCGACCCGGCCACCGGTCTGCCGATCGGCAGCACGTCGAACAACCTCAAGGCGTCCATCGCCGGCGAGACGCACGAGTACACCGACATGTACCCGGGCATGGCGAAGTCGGCCCGCGACGAGGGATTCGACGAGATCGCCGACTGGTTCGAGACGCTGGCCAAGGCAGAGCGTTCGCACGCGAACCGCTTCCAGAAGGCGCTCGACGCCCTCTGACCGGCCTGTCCGCTGACGAGTCGAAGGAGGGCGGGCCCGGCGGGTCCGCCCTTTTTCGTCACGGGCGAGGCAGCCGCGCGTGGGGGGCGTGCCACGCTCGACGGCAAGGAGACGATCGATGGCTGAAGGAACCAGGACACCCGCTGCCGGCGAAGGCAGCCTCGCGGCGCCGACGCGCCACCCGATTGCCTGGCGCGAGCCGGACTTCTACGACGAAGAGTCGCTCTTCAAGGAACTGCACCGGGTCTACGACCTGTGCCACGGCTGTCGCCGCTGCTTCAGCCTGTGCAATGCGTTCCCGCTGCTGTTCGATGCCATCGACGCGAGCCCGACGGGCGAGCTCGACGGCGTGGACCGCAAGGTCTACTGGGAGGTCGCCGATCACTGCTACCTCTGCGACATGTGCTACATGACGAAGTGTCCGTACGTGCCGCCGCACCCGTGGAACATCGACTTCCCGCACCTGATGCTGCGGGCCAAGGCGGTGAGGTTCCGCAAGCAGGGCGCGCGGCTGCGCGACCGCATCCTCACCTCGACCGACGCCGTAGGCACGCTCGCCGGCATCCCCGTCGTGGCCCAGGCCGTGAACCTCGTGAACCGCACGAAGTTCGGCCGCACGGTGCTGGACAAGACGATGGGCGTGCACCCGGGCGCACCGGTCCCCGACTATCACAGCAACTCCGGTCGCAAGCGGGTGGCGCGCGGCGACCACGCGGGACTCGAGGTCAAGCCCACCACGGAGACGAAGGGACGCGTCGCGCTGTTCGCGACCTGCTACTGCAACCGCAACGAACCCGACATCGACGCGGACCTTGCGGCCGTGTTCCGGCACAACGGAATTCCCGTGAGCGTGATCGCCAGGGAGCGCTGCTGCGGCATGCCGAAGCTCGAGCTCGGCGACCTCGAGGCGATCGAGCAGGCGAAGAACGTCAACGTGCCCGCCATGGCCGCGCTCGTGGATTCGGGGCACGACCTGGTGGCGCCGATCCCTTCGTGCGTGCTCATGTTCAAGCAGGAGCTGCCGTTGCTCTACCCGGACGACCCGCTGGTGGCCAAGGTCAAGGCGGCGATGTTCGATCCGTTCGAATACCTGATGCTGCGGCACAAGGCGGGCCTGCTGCGCACCGACTTCGTGCGGCAGCTCGGCAAGGTGAGCTACCACGTGCCGTGCCACCTGCGGGTGCAGAACCTGGGGCTCAAGACACGCGAGGTGCTGTCGCTCATTCCCGGCACGGAAGTCGACGCCATCGAGCGCTGCTCGGGACACAACGGCACCTACGGGGTCAAGCGCGAGTACCGCGACATCTCGATGAAGATCGGCAAGCCGGTGATCAATCGCGTGCAGGCGGCGTCAGCCGACTTCTACGCGAGCGACTGCCCGATGGCGGGGCACCAGATCGAGTCCGGACTCGAAAAGGCGGCGGGCCCGACGCACCCGCTCACGCTCCTGCGCATGGCGTACGGCCTGTGAACGGCCCGCTGACCGCCGCTGACCTCATGAGCCTCGAGCAGTACGCGAGGAGCCGCGCCGAATTCCGCCCCAAGGTGCTGGCGCACAAGCGTGACCGCACCATCCAGTGCGGGCCGAACGCGACGTGGTGCTTCGAGGA
>DAOMFD010000117.1:0-6110 GCA_035429605.1 Steroidobacteraceae bacterium
CCTTGTCGCGGCCCATGCGCCGGCTCTCGCCGCCCGCGAGCACCAGGCCGTACAGTGGTGCGAGCGAGTTCATGGCTGCGACACGTCGCGCCGGCCGCCGTGCTTCTCCAGCAGCCGCACCGAGGCGATCACAATCTCGTGCGACAGCGACTTGCACATGTCGTACACCGTCAGCGCGGCGACCGACGCGCCGGTGAGCGCTTCCATCTCGACGCCGGTGCGATGGTGGACCGCGACCGCGCAGCGGATCACGGCCTCGTCGCCGTCGCCCATGTCGATCTCGACGCCGCAGTTCTCGATGCCGAGCGGGTGGCAGAACGGGATCAGCTCGTGCGTGCGCTTCGCGGCCATCACTCCCGCGATGATGGCGGTCTGGAACACGGGCCCCTTGCTCGTGGAGAATCCGGCCTCGCGCAGCGCATCGGCGACCGTCGACGGAAAACGCACGCGCGCCTCGGCGACGGCGGTCCGCTTCGTGACGGCCTTGCCACTCACGTCCACCATCGCCGGCCGATCGTCGTCGTCCACGTGGCTGAACATCGTCTATCCGCCGATGTAGTGCATCTCGACCTTGTGGAGCGCGTGCCCCGCGGCGCGTTCCACCTCGCGGATCTCGCTGTAGCGATCCGCGCGCCCCGACCACGCGCCGCGCAGCAGCGCAAGCAGGTCGTCGTCCGTCGCGCCGGCCCTGAGCGGCGAGCGGAGGTCGAGCCCGCTGGTCGCGAACAGGCACGTGTAGAGCACGCCTTCGGAGGACAGGCGCGCCCGGCTGCAGTCCCCGCAGAACGGCGCGGAAACCGAGGATATGAAGCCGATCTCGCCCGCGCCATCGTCGTAGCGATAGCGCTCGGCCACCTGCCCGCGCGTGCGCCCCGCCACGGGCGATACCGGCCAGCGGGCGCGGACCTGCCGCAGCAGTTCGGCCGACGTGACGACGTCCTGCGCGCGCCAGGCATTGCGCGTCCCCACGTCCATGAATTCGATCAGGCGCACGATGACCGGCGTGCCGCGGAAGCGCTCGAGCAGGTCGAGCACGGTGTGATCGTTCACGCCGCGCTTGACGACGGCATTGACCTTGACCGGCTCGAGACCTGCGGTGATTGCCGCGTCGATGCCTTCGAGCACCTGCTCGAGGCCGCCGAACCCGCCGCTCATCCGCGCAAAGACCTCCGGGTCGAGCGAGTCGAGGCTCACCGTGACGCGGTGCAGGCCGTTACCCTTGAGCTCGGCCGCATGCTGCGCGAGCAGCACCCCGTTCGTGGTGAGGGCGACGTCCTCGATACCGTCCAGGCTCGAGACCTCCGCGACGAGGTCCGCCAGCCCCGAGCGCAGCAGCGGCTCGCCGCCGGTGATGCGGACCTTGCGCACGCCGAGGCGCGTGGCGAGCCGGGCGACGCGCGCGATCTCCGTGAAGTCGAGCCGTTCGGACGCGCGCAGGAACCGGTACCGGTCGTGGAACGTCTCGCGCGGCATGCAGTAAGGGCAGCGGAAGTTGCAGCGGTCCATGACCGAGATGCGCAGGTCGCGCATCGGGCGCCCGAGCCGGTCGACCGGGCCTCGACCCGGCAGGGCGGCCACGCCGGCATCCCCGGTATTTCGTCCCATCGCGCAGCCCTCACCAGCGGTAGAACGCCGCCACCGTCCCGGCGGGATAGTCCGCCGGACCGGGCGGAAGTTCAACAAATCCGTCCGTGCCGAGCAGGGAGACGAAATCGCCCGAGCCGCGGGTCGGCTTGGGCATGGCGACCGTGCCCTGCGTCGGGCTGCGCTCGAGCGCCACCGGCAGGAAGTATGCGAGGGCGGGCCGGACGACGAAGCTTGCGCCGAGCGGCACCGACTCGACGGGTCGCGGCCCGGCGCCGATCGCGGCCAACAGCCCGGGGACCACGTAACGGACCAGGCAGACGAGGGCGGAGACGGGATTGCCCGGCAATCCGAAGACTGCCTGGCCGCCGGGCGCGACACCGAACCACAGCGGTTTCCCGGGACGCTGGGCGACCTTGTGGAACACCTCGCGGACGCCGAGCTCCCGCAGCGCGGCCGGCACGTGGTCGTAGCGCCCCATGGACACGCCCCCAGACAGCACGACGACGTCGTAGGTCGCGAGGTGCACTGCGAGCCGCTCCCGCATCACTCCGGCGTCGTCGGGCAGGTGGTCTTCGGCGACACGATGGAACCCGCGCGTCGCGAGCGCGGCGCGCAATGCGCTCGAGTTCGAGCGGCGCACCTGCCAGCTCTCGATGGGCTCGCCCGGGTCCACGAGTTCGTCGCCCGTCGAGACGATGACGATGCGCGGATCGGCGCGGACGTCAGCGCGTGGCAGGCCCGCCGACGCGAGCACCGCGATCTCGGGAGCGCCCAGCCGGGTGCCGGGCTCGAGCAGCATGTCGCCTTCGCGACAGTCGAGGCCCCGCGTGTGCACGTTTGCATAGGGCTCGACCGACGCGTCCTCGCTCACCTCGGCCCAGCCGTCGGCCTGGCGCAGCAGTTCGACCGGGATCACGCAGTCGCAGCCCTGCGGCAGGACCGCGCCGGTCATTACTTCGATGCAGTCAGCCGCTGAGCCGACTGCCAGAGGGCGTCTTCCGGCCGCCTGGATCCCTGCGATGCGGAAACGTCGGACGCCGGCCTGCCACGCGGACGACGCCAGCGCGATGCCGTCCATGGTGACCCGATCGAACGGCGGCTGGTCGCGCTCTGCGCGGACCGACTGGGCGAGGACTGCACCCGCGAGCGATGCGAGCGGACGCGACTCGATCGGCAGTGGCTTCACCCGCTCGAGGACCCGCGCCTCGGCCTCGGCGGGCGTCGGCAGCGGACCCATGGCGAAGCTACTTCTTGCTCGCGTTGTTGAACGCCTTGATCTCTTCGCTCCAGCGGCCGGCGACGGCGGTCAGCTCATCGAGGGCGGCATTGTGCTTCTTGGCCTCCATCGACTGGAGGGCCAGTTTCTTCTGCGCAAGCTCCGGGTCACCCGGGTCGAGCGCAGCCTCCGCAGCCTTGCGTTCGGTCTCGAGGCAAGGGAGGTACACCTCCTGGACCGCCTTGGAGTACTCCTTGATCTGGGCCTGCGCGGCCAGCATCTGGTCCTTGGTCGCCGTCGCGCCGTTGGGGATGTTCTGGGGCGCCTGCGGATACACGCAGGCGGCATGGGCGGCAACGCCAGTGACGAGCAGCGCAGCGGCGGTGGCGAGGCGGGTGGCGAACGTCATCACGGTCCCTCTTGCGGTGATAGCTGGAGCAAACGGCTCAACGGCTGGGTCACATGGGCGCGGAACTATAGCAGACGGACCTGCGGTGCCCGAGCAGCGCCCATGTGCTCGAGCAGTCAGGTTGGACCGCAATCTGGCGCGGAAGTGCCCCGGCTCCGGGCGCTCGTCCGGGTCGCGCCCGTGATCACCAGCGGCGCCCGGGAGCCCCGCGCGACTCGGCATGAGGCTATGCTTGGCGCCACCCAATCACGGGGGGAGACCCGGATGACAGGACCGGACCCGGTCGTGACCTACGGCGCCAGTACCCACGGGGTGCGCGGCGACTATGCCGACATGCGCCCGGACTACACCGTCACCCAGGACTACTCGGCCTACGACGAGGCCCAGCACGACCGCTGGCGACGCCTGCACGCGCGGCAGATGCGACTGGTGCCGGGGCGCGCCTGCCCCGAGTTCCTGCGCGTGATCGACACGCTCGGCTACGGCACCGGCATCCCGCGCTTCGACGAGGTGAATGAACGCCTCACGCGCGCCACGAACTGGCAGGTGGTGGCCGTGCCGGGCCTGCTCCCGGAGCAGGTCTTCTTCGGGCACCTCGCGGAGCGGCGATTTCCCGTCACCGTCTGGCTGCGCGAGGAGAGCGAATTCGAGTACATCGTCGAGCCCGACGTCTTCCACGACTTCTTCGGCCACGTGCCGCTGCTGTTCGACCCTGTCTTCGCGGATTACATGCAGGCCTATGGGCGCGGCGGACTGAAGGCCGATGGGCTCCACGCGCTCGAGTACCTGGCGCGGCTCTACTGGTACACGGTCGAGTTCGGGCTGATCCGCACGACCGAGGGGCTGCGGATCTACGGCGCGGGGATCCTCTCGTCACCGGGCGAGGTCGAGTACGCGATCGGCAGTCCCGAGCCGCGGCGCATCGGCTTCGACCTGAGGCGAGTCATGCGCACGCGCTACAAGATCGACACCTACCAGCAGACCTACTTCGTGATCGACGACTTCGCGCAGCTCTTCCGCGAGACGGCGCCCGATTTCACGCCGCTGTACGAGGAGATCTCCCGCCTGGAGCAGCTTCCGGCCAATGCGCTGCTGCCCGGGGACCGCGTGTACAGCTGACTGGCGGGCAGGGGCCGGATGGTGTCCAATGACGTCCCCGGGCCAGGCCCGGCGTCCATCCGCAGAGGATTCACGATGATCGCATCGATTTCCGCCGCCCGTGCCGGCGCGGCGCCGTTTTCACTGGGACATTTCGTGACCGGCCGGCCTGTGGCCGGCGCGTCCGGCCGCACCGGGCCGGTCTACAACCCGGCAACCGGCGAGCTGCGCGGTCGCGTGGCCTTCGCCAGTGCCGACGAGACCCGCGCCGCCATTGCGTCGGCCGACGCCGCGCTGGCCGGCTGGTCTGCGACACCACCGCTGCAGCGAGCGCGCGTGATGTTCCGCTTCAAGGCGCTGCTCGAGCAGCACGCCGACGAGATCGCGGCGCTGCTCACGTCCGAGCATGGCAAGGTGCTGTCGGACGCGCGCGGCGAACTCGTGCGTGGCCTCGAGGTGGTCGAGTTCGCCTGCGGCATCCCGCAGCTGCTGAAAAGCGAGTTCACCGAGAATGTCGGGACCAACATCGACAGCTGGTCGATCCGCCAGCCCGTCGGCGTGTGCGCTGGCATCACGCCGTTCAATTTCCCGGCGATGGTGCCGATGTGGATGTTCCCGGTGGCGATCGCGTGCGGCAACACGTTCGTGCTCAAGCCGTCGGAGAAGGACCCCAGCGTGCCGATGCGCGTCGCGGAGCTGCTGAAGGAAGCCGGACTGCCCGACGGGGTGTTCAACGTCGTCAACGGCGACCGCGAGGCCGTCGACACGCTGCTCACCGACCCGCGGGTCGCGGCCGTGAGTTTCGTCGGCTCGACGCCGGTGGCCGAGTACATCTACCGGACGGCGTCCGCGCACGGCAAGCGCGTGCAGGCGCTCGGCGGCGCCAAGAACCACATGGTCGTGATGCCCGACGCCGATACGCGCAATGCCGCCAGCGCGCTCGTGGGCGCCGCGTACGGCTCGGCCGGCGAGCGCTGCATGGCGATCTCGGTGGCCGTGGCGGTGGGCGATGCGGGTGATCGCCTCGTCGAGGAAGTGAAGCGCCAGGTCGCCGAGCTCAAGGTGGCATCGGGCGTCGAGCCGGGTGCGGACATGGGGCCGCTGGTGACCCGCGACCACCTCGAGCGTGTAAGCACGTACGTGGAGCTGGGCGTCAGCGAGGGCGCGTCGCTGGTCGTGGATGGCCGTGGGCGGACCGTTGCCGGCCACGAGGGAGGGTATTTCCTGGGTCCATGCCTGTTCGATCACGTTAAGCCCGACATGCGCATCTACCGGGAAGAGATCTTCGGGCCGGTGCTGTGCGTGGTGCGCTTGCCGGACCTCGCGGCGGCGACACGGCTCGTCAATGAGCACGAGTTCGGCAATGGCACTGCGATCTTCACGGCGAGCGGCGAGGCGGCGCGCACCTACACCCAGGGCGTGCAGTGCGGCATGGTGGGCGTGAACGTGCCGATTCCCGTGCCGATGGCGTTCCACTCGTTCGGGGGCTGGAAGCGCTCGCTGTTCGGGCCGCTGCACGTGCACGGGCCGGACGGGGTGCGGTTCTACACCCGGCTCAAGACCGTGACCCAGAGATGGCCGACCGCTCAGCGTGAAGGCGCGCAGTTCGTGATGCCGACGATGAAGTAACGGCACTGCGCTAGAATTCACTTCCTCCCGCGCGGCCGTAGCTCAGTTGGATAGAGCATCAGGCTTCGAACCTGAGGGTCGGGGGTTCGAATCCCTCCGGCCGCGCCAGTGAAACGGGGTGTATTCCGATCACATGGTTTACACCTCATTCCGGACACATGGTTAACACTG
>DAOMFD010000118.1:0-6075 GCA_035429605.1 Steroidobacteraceae bacterium
ACGGTGTCGTGGTACGGCGGGCAGTTCCACCACCGCCCGACGGCCAGCGGCGAGATCTTCAATGCCAATGGCCTGACGATGGCCCACCCGACGCTGCCTTTCGGCACCAAGGTGAAGGTCACGAACCTGCGCAATGGCCGCAGCGTGGTCGTTCGGGTCAACGATCGAGGCCCGTTCATCGGGCACCGGATCGCCGACCTGTCGCGGGGGGCCGCCCAGGTGCTCGGCATGATGCAGCGCGGCGTCGCCCACGCCCGCATCGAGATCCTGGACGACGGCGAGTCCATCACGGACTGACCCTGGCCGACCTCCCAGCGATGCCGCGGCGCACCGCTCCGGTCGAGGGCGACACCCTCGGCCAGAAGCTGGTTGCCGCATTGATCCTCCGCTCCCTGCGGCTCAGCCGTCGTGCCGGCTTGCGTGGCGACAGTCCCGTCGGCCGCCAGCGCCGCCTCATCCGGACGCTCGCGAAAGCGACGATCGTGCCAGGAGCCTCGACCTTCGCCCCGGGCTCGGTCGGTGGCGTGCCGGGTGAATGGGCGGCGCCAAGATCCGGTCAGCAGTCTGAACGGCGGATCGTGCTGTACCTGCACGGCGGGGCGTACTGCATCGGCTCGCCCGCGACGCATCGCGCGCTGACCGGCCGCCTCGCGCTCGCGAGCAGCGCGCGCGTCCTGGCCCTGGACTATCGCCTCGCCCCTGAGCATCCGTTCCCGGCCGCGCTCGAGGACGCGTGTGCTGCTTACGACGGACTGCTCGCCAGCGGCTCGCAACCTGCCGACATCGTCATTGCGGGCGATTCCGCGGGCGGCGGACTGAGCGTCGCCACCGCGCTCAGGTTGCGATCGCTGGGTCGGCCGCCGCCCGCCGCGCTGCTGCTCTTCTGTCCCTGGGCGGACTTGCGCCCGCGGCAATCAGCCGCGGGGCTGTCGGCGACGGATGAATTCCCTCGCGACTGGATCACTCGTGACTGGACCAATGCGTGCGCAGACATGTATTTGTCGGGACACGACCCCACGGATCCGTACGCGTCGCCGCTGCACGGCGAACTGGCCGGACTGCCACCCACTCTCATCCAGGTCGGTGGCGACGACACACTGCGTGAGGATGCCGAACGCCTGCACGCACGGATGCGCGCCGCCGGCGTGGACGTGTGCTTAAGCGTCTATCCGCGCCGGTGGCACGATTTCCAGCTGCACGGGGGCCTGCTGCGCGACGCGCACCGCGCCGTCGACGAGGCGGCCGCCCACGTTCGCGCCCACGCCTGCCGCTGACCTGCGCGCGTGCGCCACGATGAAGTCCGCGATCCTGCGCATCGCGAGCTTCGATTCCGGCAGCCAGCTGAACACCTGGAACACATGCGGCATCTCGATCCAGACCTCGATCTCGGCGGCCACACCCGCCTGGCGCGCGCGGTCGTGCGCGCGCACCGAGTCGTCGAGGATCATCTCCGTGGAGCCTGCGTGGAACAGCAGCGGCGGAAGGCCGTGCCACTTGCCGAACAGCGGGGACAGCAGCGGATTGGTGCGGTCCATGCCGGGGCAATAGATCTTCGGCAACAGGTCTACCGCGCCTGGTCCGAACATCGGGTCAGCGGCGGAGTTGTACGTCCACGACGGGGCCGATGGCAGCAGGTCCGTGGACGGCGAGAGCATCACCGCGCAATTCGGCAGCGGCAGCCCCGCGTCCCGCGCCTGCATCAACGTCGTGAGCGTCAGGCTGCCGCCCGCCGAATCACCGGCGACGGCGAGCGGTCGCTGCGCGTAACCGTGTTCCACCAGCCAGCGATACGCCGTGTAGCAGTCGTCGACCCCGGCGGGGAACGGATGCTCCGGCGCCAGCCGGTAGTCCGGCAGCAGGATGCGCATGCCGGTGAGCTGCGACAGCCGCGCCGCGTGCCGGCTGAAGATCGCCGGCAGGTGCAGGCACCACGCGCCACCGTGCAGGTACAGGATCGTGCCGTTCGCTTCGAGCGAGCGGTCTCCGTACCAAGTTGCCTTAACGCCGGCGACCTCCGCTGGCTCGGTCGCGATCGGCAGCGGCTTGCGGGCGATGCGGGCGTCCATCTTCGCCGAGTGGACGCGGATCTTGTGGATGTCGAGACCGGGCTTCCACATCGACTTGGTCGTGACGCGGAGGAAGGCGTTCGTCAGCCTGGCGCGCAAGCTCGGCATGGTCGGCACCCGTATCGCATGTTGCAGCGCGGCATTCTGCGGCCCGCGGCGCCGTTGCGCCAGTTCGTGAATATCACGGCTGCTCGTGCCGGGAGCCGGCCCCGAGTTACGCTGCCGCGATGAGCAATACCGAGCCTGCCGCCGCTGTCACACCGCGGGTGTTCGAACTGCCGGACGCGGAGGTGGCGCTCTGGCCGGCAGCCTTCGCGGCGGACGAGGCGGCGTACCTGTTCGACGAGCTGAGGGTCGGGATCGACTGGCAGGAGGAGGAGGTCGTCATCTTCGGCCAGCGCCGCCGCGTGCCGCGGCTCGTGGCATGGCACGGCGACCCGGGCGCGAGCTACACGTACTCGGGCACGCTGCACGAGCCCTTGCGCTGGACGCCACCGCTCCTGCAGGTTCGTAGGCGGGTCGAGGAACTCGCCGGCCGGCAGTTCAACGCCGTGCTGCTCAATCGGTATCGCGACGGGCGCGACGGCATGGGCTGGCACGCCGACGACGAGCCCGAATTGGGGTCTGACCCCAATATCGCGTCGGTGTCGCTCGGTGCCGTGCGGCGTTTCTGCCTGCGGCATCGCCGGCGCAAGGATGCGAAGCTCGAACTCCGGTTGCCGCAAGGCAGCCTGCTCCTGATGTCGGGTGCGACGCAGCATCACTGGGTACATGCCGTGCCCAAGACCGCGAGTGCCGTCGGGGAACGCATCAACCTGACCTTTCGACGGGTCGGGCTTAGGTAGAACAGCGGATTGTCGCTGCCCGCCGGCGGGATCAGCGTCGCGGGGTTCGTCGACGAACCGGAGACCGCCATGCGTCCCATGACCTTCGTGTGCCTGTGCTTCACTGCGTTGGCATTGGCTTCCACCGCTGGTTGTGCCCGCAAGCAGGAGCAGGTCAGCTACCAGAAGGACGTCGCGCCGATCCTCCAGGCGAAGTGCGCGGCCTGCCATGTGCCCGGACAGCAGGGCTACGTTGCGAGCGGATTCGACCTGAGCGGCTACGACTCGCTGATGAAAGGCACGAAGTTCGGCGCCGTCGTGATCCCGGGCGACCCGCTCACGAGCGTTCTCGTCATGCTGATCGAAGGCCGGGCTGACCCGTCGCTCAAGATGCCGCACGGCGGGGCCCAGCCGCTCACCAAGGATGAGATCAAGACGATCCGCCGCTGGGTGAAGCAGGGCGCGAAGAACAATTGATGCCCCCTCGCGACGAGGGGTTAGGCGGCATTTCCGCCGCCGCAGCGACAATTTTGCAAAAAAACAACAATCGCGCTGCTAGAATCGCGCCGCTTTAGCAGGCGGCCGGCGACGGCCATGGATCGTCAATAACGCAGGCGACCGGCACTGGACCGCGCCGCCGCATGGGGTGGAATAATGAACCTTCGTAGGACTACGGTCGCGCGGGCCGTCATGGCCGCGCTTGCGGGTGGCGTCGGGTCGTTCGCGGCGCCGCGTGTCGCACTGGCACAACAGGAAGTCGAGCAGCCACAGGGCGTGCTCGAGGAAGTGGTCGTCAACGCGCAGCGCAGTAACCAGGCCCTGCAGGACGTGCCGATCAGCGTCCAGGTCGTCGACAGCGACCTGATCAACGACACCGCCGCGACCAACATGAACGACCTGAACGGGTTCATTCCCGGCCTCGTCGTGTCCGGCGGCAGCCCGACGCAGCCGAAGTACCAGCTGCGCGGCATCCAGACCGGCGACTTCGGGATCGGCACGGACCCGGCGGTCGGCGTATACCTGGACGGCATCTATTCGGCGCGCTCGGGCGCGTCGCTGACGACGTTCAACGACATCGACCACGTCGAGGTGCTCAAGGGCCCGCAGGGGACGCTGCTTGGCCGCAACAGCGCCGCGGGCGCCGTGTCGATCTACACGAAGCAGCCGACCGACAAGTGGGAAGGCAACGTGCGCGCGCGCATGGGCGACTACGGGACCCAGCTCTACAGCGGCGTGCTGAACGCCCCGATTACGGACGGGCTCGCGCTGCGCACGACCGGCGTCTACAACTCGAGCGACGGCTGGATCAAGGACGCGGCGACGCACAAGGAGCTCAACCCGACCGAGGAGTACTCGTTCCGCACGGCGCTGCGCTGGGACATCGCCGAGGCCACCAGTGCCACGCTGACCTGGGACTACGACAACCTCGACCAGCTGGCGCGCCCGGCGATCGGCATCGTGCCGGTGTCGGACACCTACCCGTTCGTCCCGTTCTTCTCGCCGCCGGGCGAGCTGCCCGCGAACTACTCGGACACGTACGTGAATCCGCTCAAGGCGAAGGTCTACAACGACGTCGTCAAGAACGACGAGTCGCGCCTGCTCAATCGCTACAACCTGTTCATCGACCACGACTTCGGCTGGGCGAACTTCCGCTCGTCCACGTCGTACACCAAGTTCAACACGAACAACCGCGAGGACGAGGACGGCACGAACCTCAGGCCGTACCTCTACTTCGACACCGCGAACATCGAGCACAACCAGAGCTGGTACCAGGAGTTCAAGTTCTCGCACTCCGACGAGAAGTTCGACTGGGTCGCCGGAGTGAGCTACTACTCCGAGGACGCGAAGCAGACCAGCGCCGCGCACACGTACACCGACAGCGTGGACAGGGCATTGGTGAACCTCGGATACGCCGGTGCGCCCGGGTTGTTCGCAGGCACGGATTTCCTCTACAACAACTTCTTCGTGCCGTACGTGCTGGACAACTTCGGCACGCAGCTTCCGGCGCTCGCCACGACCGGCCAGACGTGGGACGAGTCGATGTACAACCACGGCGAGTACTCGGCGGTGGCGGTGTTCGGCGACACCATCTGGCACGCGACCGACAGGCTGAACCTGACATTCGGCCTGCGCTACACGAGCGACGACAAGCACTTCAGCTGGCTGAACGGCCCGCGCGTCGCGCCGGGCGCCGACGCCGCGCTGGCCGAGATGGAGGCCTACGGGTTCTTCGACTGGATCGCGCTGGCACACGCCGCGGACCCGGACAACGTGCCGCTGCTGACGCCAGACATGTACCAGAATGACCTGGTGTTCGTGAACAATCCGGCCATCGAGGGCCAGAAGATCAAGAAGCACGACACCTGGAGCGACTGGAGCCCGCGCCTGGTGGCGGACTACAAGTACACGGACAACGTGATGTTCTGGGGCTCCATCGCCAAGGGCTACAAGGCCGGCGGCTACAACAGCGTCGAGATCGGCTCGGTGTTCGATCCCGAGGACGTGTGGAACTACGAGGCGGGCGTGAAGAGTGTCTTCCCGGAGATCAACCTCCTCGTCAACTCGTCGGTGTACTACTACATCTACAAGGACAAGCAGGCGATCTCGCTCGTCACGCAGACCGAAGGGGTTCCGAAGTACCTGATCGACACCAGCGACGAACAGGCCTGGGGCGTCGACCTCGATGCGCGCTGGCAGCCGATCCCCGACCTCACGCTCACCGGCACCGTCGCCTGGATCGACGCCACCTACGCCAGCAAGAAGACGGCCGAGGGGGTGGATCTGTCGGGTGACCCGACCGGCGAGCCCTACTGGTCCCTGTCGCTCGGCGCGGACTACGTCGTCAGTCTCGGCGAGTACGGCCACACCGACTTCTCGGCGCAGTGGGGTTACCGCGGCGAGACGCGCTGCAATGCCGGCGCGACGCTGCAGGGCACCTGCCAGGTCAGCCCGAACTTCAAGGTGGGCGAGTCGCAGCAGCGGCTGGACCTGCGTGCCGCCTGGACGAGCGACAGCGAGCGCTGGGGCGCCGCTGTGTTCGTGACGAACGTGTTCGATGACCAGTACGTGGACGGCGTCAACAACCTGACCACCAGCACGTTCGGGACGCCGTTCGCGTCCATCACCGCGCCGCGCCAGTGGGGCGTCGAGGCGCTGTACCAGTTCTGACGTTGGGGGAGCTGAGA
>DAOMFD010000119.1:0-6071 GCA_035429605.1 Steroidobacteraceae bacterium
CTGTACGGCCTGGTGCTCGCGGGCGGCGAGAGCCGGCGCATGGGCCGCGACAAGGCGACCCTCGCCTATCGCGGCCGGACGCAGCTCGAGACCGCGTACTCGCTCGTGGCGCGCCATTGCGAGCGCGCATTCGTGTCGGTGCGCGGTGACCAGGTGAGCGAGCCCGCGCGCGCCGCACTGCCGCAGATCGTCGACGTGCACGACGGCATCGGGCCGATCGCCGGCATCGCGGCCGCGCAGGCCGCGCACCCCGAGGTCGCCTGGCTCGTCGTCGCCTGCGACCTGCCATTCCTCGCCGACGGGACCGTTGCCGAGCTCATCGCGCGGCGTGGCGCGCATCCCGTGACGGCGTATCGCAGCGCGCACGACGGGCTGCCCGAGCCGCTCTGCGCGATCTACGAGCCGGCGATGCGCGCATCGGTCCTCGAGGCCATCGCCCAGGGCCGCAACTGCCCGCGCAAGCTCGTGATCGCGAGCGGCGTGCCACTGCTCGAGCAATCGGACCCGGCGTCGCTCGACAACGTGAATACACCCGAGGAATTCGCGTCGGCCGCTGCGCGCGTCGCCAGCGCACCGCGAGGTGCACACCGATGACGCGCCGGATCCACGTGCAGTATTTCGCAGCGCTGCGTGAGCAGGCGGGCCGGGGATCGGAGACCGTGGCGACGACGGCTCCCGACGCTGCGGCGCTGTACGACGAGCTTCGGGCGAACCGCGGGTTGCGCCTGCCACGCTCCATGCTCAAGGTCGCCGTGAACGAAGAGTTCGCGAGCTGGGATCGCACGCTCGCGGACGGCGACCGTGTCGTGTTCCTTCCGCCGGTCGCGGGGGGCTGATGCGCGCGTTCTCGTTCAGCAGCGCGCCGCTCGAACCGGAGCGCTACCGCGCGGAGCTGGGCGATCCGGCCTGCGGCGGATACGCAAGCTTCGAAGGCTGGGTGCGCGACCACAACGAGGGCCACCGGGTCAGCCGCCTCGAGTACGAGGCGTTCGAAGCACTCGCCCTCAAGGAGGGCGAACGCATCGTGGCCGCGGCCATCGAGAAGTTCGGCGTCCGGCGTGCGGCCTGCGTGCACCGGGTCGGAGACCTGGCCATCGGCGAACTGGCGGTCTGGGTCGGCGTGAGCGCGGCCCATCGCGACGAGGCCTTCGCCGCGTGCCGCTACATCATCGACGAGGTCAAGCACCGGGTCCCGATCTGGAAGAAGGAGCACTACGAGGACGGCGACTCGGGGTGGGTGAATTGCGAGCGCTGCGCACACGGCGCGCACGACGAGCATGACGCGTCCTCCGGGCCGGGCGGCTTCCGGCACGATTACTCCCGCCAGACCGTGCTGCCGGAGGTCGGTGAGGAAGGACAGCGGAGGCTGCGCGCCGCTTCGGTCCTCGTGATCGGCGCCGGCGGACTCGGCGTGCCGGTGCTGCAGTACCTCGCGGCTGCGGGTGTCGGCCGCATCGCGATCATGGATCACGACCGCGTCGAGGCGAGCAACCTGCATCGCCAGCCGCTGTACGGAATCGACGACATCGGGCAGCCGAAGGCGCTCGTCGCCGCCGAGAGGCTGGCGCGCATCACGACCGAGGTCCATTTCGAAGCCATCGTCGCCCGCGCCGAGCCGGGCAATCTGGCGGAGCTCATCGGGCACTACGATCTCACCGTTGAGTGCACCGACAACCTGCGCACCAAGTTCGTCGTGAACGATGCGGCGGTTCGTGCTGGACGGCCTGCGATCTTCGCGAGCGTGTACCAGTACGAGGGACAGCTGCAGGCGTACCTGCCGGAGCCCGACTGGCCATGCGTGCGTTGCCTCTGGCCCGACGCACCCAGGGACGGCCTCGTCGGAAACTGTGCCGAGGCCGGCGTGCTGGGCCCGGTGCCGGCGACGCTGGGCTCGATGCAGGCGATGCTCGCGCTGCGCATCCTGCTCGACCTCGAGCCGCGGCCCGTGCGCGGGCTCGTCGTCATGGACCTGCTCACGTTCGAGACGCGCAGTATCGCCGCTGCCAGGAACCCCGACTGCGATCATGGATCCGCGGGCGCAGCGGCGACGCACGCCGGGACCGGCGGACTCGCCGAGGCCGGGGACCTCGAAGTGGCTTTCGCGGACCTCGCAGCCGCGCGCGCCGCCGGGTTCGAGGTGGTGGACGTGCGCGAGGAGTGGGAACTCAGGATGGACCGTCCCGGGCGCGACACCGGCCTGCACCTGCCGCTGAGCGAGCTGCTCGACGGTCGACGCTCGTTCCCGGCGGTCGGGCGCCACCTCATCGTCTGTGCGCATGGCGTGCGCAGCCTCGCCCTCGCCGAGCACCTGCGCGAGCAGGGTCGCCCCGAGGTCTATTCACTGCGCGGCGGCATCGCGGCCATCGACGATTGAAGGCCGCGGCGTCGGCGCGTCGCCCTGCGTGAACTCGCCCCGGTGAGGACTTGCGTCCAGGGTGGTCGTTACGGCCGCAGCTGGCCCGAGCCGCGCACGACGTACTTGTAGCTCGTGAGCTGCTCGACGCCGACCGGCCCGCGCGCGTGGAAACGGTCGGTGGAGATGCCGATCTCCGCACCCATCCCGAACTCGCCGCCGTCCGCGAACTGGGTCGAGGCGTTGTGCAGCACGATCGCGCTGTCGACGCGCGTGAGGAACGCCTCGGCAGCGGCCGCATCGTCGGTGACGATCGACTCGGTGTGGGCGGAACCGTACTTCGCGATGTGACGGACCGCCTCGTCCACGCCGTCGACGACGCGTGCGGCGATGACGGCATCGAGGTATTCCGTGTACCAGTCGTCCTCGTTCGCCGGCCGGACACGCGCGTCCACGGCCTGCACGCGCGCATCTCCGCGCACTTCGCAGCCTGCATCGAGCAGGTCCTTCACGATGGGCGCGAGGTGCGTGGCGACGCAGGCCTCGTCCACGAGCAGCGTCTCGGCCGCACCGCAGATACCGGTGCGCCGCAGCTTCGCATTGCGCACGATTTCCCGTGCCATGCGCAGGTCGGCGCCGCGATCGACATACACGTGGCAGTTGCCCTCCAGGTGGCCGATGACCGGCACCCGCGCCTCCTGCTGCACGCGCGCGACGAGGCTCTTGCCGCCCCGCGGCACCACCACGTCGATCCAGTCCGTCATCGCGCCGAGCATGTAGCCCACGGCCGCGCGATCGGTCGTCGGGACGAGCTGGATGCAGGCATCCGGCAGCCCGCCCTCGCGGAGTCCGTCGAGCAGGCAGGCGTGGATCGCGGCATTCGAATGCCGGCTCTCGCTTCCGCCGCGCAGGATCGCCGCATTGCCGGACTTGACGCACAGGCTGCCGGCATCGCAGGTCACGTTGGGCCGGCTCTCGTAGATGATGCCGATCACGCCGAGAGGCACGCGCACCCGCTGGATACGCAGGCCGTTCGGCCTCTCCCACTCGGTGATCACCGTGCCGATGGGATCGGGCAGCGCGGCCACCTGCTCGACGCCCGCGGCCATCGCCTCGACGCGCGCGGCATCGAGTTTCAGGCGGTCGAGCGCGGCCGTACCCAGTCCGGCACCACGCGCGGCATCCATGTCCCGTGCATTGGCCGCGAGAATCTCCGCCGAGCGCCGTCGCAGCGATCCCGCCGTCGCGAGCAGCGCGGCATCCTTCTGCTGTCGCGACGACAGCGCCAGGACGGCCGCTGCATCCACGGCGGCGCGTCCCATGGCGTCCATCACCTCGGCAAGGTGGCCGCCGCTCACGTGAGCACCAGGTCGTCGCGGTGGATCATCTCGTCGCGCCCCCGGTAACCGAGCAACTCCTCGAGTTCGGCGCTGCGCCGGCCGCACATGCGCTCGGCGTCACTGCTCGAATAGGCGGCCAGCCCGCGCGCGATCTCGCGCCCCTCGGCATCGCGGATCACCACGGCGTCGCCGCGATCGAAGCGCCCGGTGACCGCGGTGACGCCCGCGGGCAGCAGGCTCTTCCCCTGCTGGAGCGCGCGCGCCGCTCCGTCGTCGACCTTCAGTTCACCGGCCGGCTTCAGCATGCCGGCGATCCACTGCTTGCGGGCCGCCACCGGCGAACCGTCGGCCACGAACCACGTGCAGCGCGCGCCCGACTCGATGCGGCGCAGCGGGTGCGGCTCACGCCCGGCCGCGACGCACATGTGGCAGCCCGCAGCGACCGCGATCTTGGCCGCCAGGACCTTGGTCGTCATGCCGCCCGAGCCGACGTCCGACGCCGACCCGCCGGCCATGGCCTCGATGTCGGCGGTGATGCGCGGCACTTCCGCGATGAACCGCGCATCGGGCTCGCGCGTCGGATCGGCCGTGTACAGGCCGTCGACGTCGGACAGCAGCACGAGGCAGTCGGCGCTCGCCATCTGCGCGACCCGCGCCGCGAGCCGATCGTTGTCGCCGTAGCGGATCTCGGCCGTGGCGACGGTGTCGTTCTCGTTGATGACCGGGATGGCCCCGAGCTTGAGCAGCGTCGTCAGCGTGTTGCGGGCGTTGAGGTAGCGCCGGCGCTGCTCGGTGTCGCCGAAAGTGAGCAGCACCTGTGCGACCGTGCAGCCGTGGTGCTCGAGCACCTCTTTCCATGCGTGTGCGAGGCGGATCTGGCCCACGGCCGCCGCAGCCTGGCTCTGCTCGAGTTCCAGCTTGCCGGCGGGCAGCCCCAGCTGCCGGCGCCCCAGCGCAATCGCGCCGGACGACACGAGCACGACCTCCTGCCCGCGAGCGCGCAGCCGTGCGATGTCCTCGGCGAGCGACTCGAGCCAGATGCGATTCACGCGACCCGAGGACTGCTCGACCAGCAGCGCGGAGCCGACCTTGACCACCACCCGTCGGGCCGCGGCGAGGCGCGAGCGGCCGGCCACGGCCGACGGGGTCATGCGAAGTTGAAGTGCTCGGCGGGCAAGCCCATGACGCCTGCCGCACCGGCGCGCGCGGCCGCCGCGTGCGCGTCGACGCGCGGCAGCAACCGGTCGAAGTAGAAGCGCGCGGTCACGAGCTTGGCCTTGTAGAAGTCCGCGTCCGGCGCGCCGGCCGCGAGCTTCTTCGCGGCCACGCCTGCGGAGGCGAGCCAGCACCAGCCCATGCACACGTAGCCGGCGAACGCCAGGTAGTCGGTCGCCGCGGCGCCCGCCTCGTCCGGGTTCTTCATCGCGGCCATGCCGAGCTCGAGCGTGAGCTTGTTCCACTGCTCGAGCCGCTTGCCGAGTTCCGCAGCCATCGGGGCCACCTCGGGCAGCGGCGCAAACTTCTCGATGGTTTCCCTGATGCGGCCCACCATCATCTGCTGGCTCTTGCCCTGCGTCCCGAACACCTTGCGGCCGAGCAGGTCGAGCGCCTGGATGCCGTTCGTCCCCTCGTAGATCGGCGTGATGCGCGCATCGCGCATGATCTGCTCGACGCCCGTCTCGCGAATGTAGCCGTGGCCCCCGTGCACCTGGATCCCGAGGCTCGCCACCTCGACCGCGATGTCGGTGAGGAACGCCTTCACGATCGGCGTGAGGAACGCGACGAGGTCGCTCGAGCGGCGGCGCGCGTCCGGGTCGGGATTCATGTGCGAGCCGTCGATCTCGCGCCCGGTGAGGAACGCGAGCACGCGGCCACCCTCGACGAATGCCTTCTGCGTGAGCAGCATCCGGCGCACGTCGGGATGCACGATGATCGGGTCAGCCGGCTTCTCCTTCTGCTTGGGTCCGGTCAGCGAGCGGCCCTGGATGCGTTCGCTCGCGTAGGCGGCCGCGGCTTGCCAGGCGAGCTCGGAGAGTCCCTGGCCCTGCAGTCCGACGCCGAGGCGGGCGTGGTTCATCATCGTGAACATGCACGACAGGCCTTCGTTCTCCTTGCCGAGCAGCCAGCCGACGGACTCGTCGAAGTTCATGACGCAGGTCGGCGACGCGATGATGCCCATCTTGTGCTCGATGGAGCCGCAGGTGACGCCATTCGCAGGACCGACCTTGCCGTCGGCGTCCGGGAGCATCTTCGGCACCACGAACAGGCTGATGCCCTTGGTCCCCGGCGGGGCATCCGGCAGGCGGGCGAGTACGAGGTGGACGATGTTGTCGGTGAGGTCGTGCTCGCCGGCGGTGATGAAGATCTTGGTGCCGGTG
>DAOMFD010000120.1:0-3260 GCA_035429605.1 Steroidobacteraceae bacterium
GCACGCCCTCGTCGTGGAACTCGGAGGCCGCGCAGCGCGCGAACGACTCGAGCGCGGCCTTCGAGGCGACGTAGGCGGAGAACCTCGGCGCATTGGTCAGCACGCCGATCGAGGAGACGTTGATGACGTGCCCGCTCTTGCGCGCCGTCATGGACGGCAGCAGGTTCATGGTGAGGCGCACGCACGCGAAGTAGTTCAGCTGGATCGTGCGCTCGAAGTCGTGGAAGCGGTCGTAGGACAGCGCCAGCGAGCGGCGGATCGAGCGGCCGGCGTTGTTCACCAGCACGTCGACGTGGCCGTATTCCTTGAGGATGTCCTTCGCGAGCTTGTCGTTCGCCGCGTAGTCCGTGATGTCGCAGGAATAGGTCTTCACGTGGCCGCCAGCGGCCTCGATCTTCCCGCGGACCTCCGCAAGCTTCTCCTCGTCGCGCGCCACGACGACGACCTTGCCGCCGGCCTCGGCGATGCGGATCGCAGCGGCCTCGCCGATGCCGGACGATCCGCCGGTGATGACGACCACCTTGCCGCGCACCGCGCCGCGCAGGCTGCGGTCGATGGTGAGGTCGGGGTCGAGGTGGCGCTCCCAGTAGTCCCACAGGCGCCAGGCGTAATCCTCGAGCGGCGGCACGTGAATGCGCGCCTTCGCGAGCAGCTTCTGCGTGACGCTCGAATCGAAGCGCGTCGGGTGATTGACGAACTCGAGCACGCTCTTCGGCACCTGCAGGTCGCGCAGCAGCTGCTCGTACACGTTCTGGATCGGCTTGGTGCGCTCCACCGACTTGCGCAGGTTGTCCGGCACCATGTCGAGGATCTTCGGGTCGAGCCGCATCACCATTTCGGGGGCGTGCGCCGCGCGCGCGAAGATGTTCAGGACCTCGCCGACGCGGCGTGCCTTCGGGTCCGTCAGGTGGAAGCAGCGGCCGTCGAGGCCCTTCTGGTGCGCGAGATGCACCATGGCGTCGACGACGTAGTCCACCGGCACGAGGTTGAGGTTGCCGCCCTCGAGGCCCACGAGCGGGATCCAGCGCGGCCAGGACTCGCGCAGCTTCTGCAACGCCTTGAAGAAGTAGTAGGGGCCGTCGATCTTGTCGATGAAGCCGGTCTTCGAGTGGCCGACCACGGCGCCCGGGCGGTAGATCCGGAACGGCACCCGCCCGTTCGCCCGCACCATGCCCTCGGAGTCGTGCTTGGTGCGGAAATACGGATGGTCGAGGTCCTCGGCCTCCTCGAACATGTCCTCGGTGAACGTGCCGCGGTACAGGCCCGCCGCGGCGATCGAGCTCACGAGATGGAAGCACCCGGCATTCACCGCCGCCGCGAGGTCGAGCGCGCCCTGCGTGCCCGTGATGTTCGCCTTCTCCATCGCCTCGGCGCTGGCCTCGAGGTCGTAGACGGCGCCGAGATGGAAGAAGTGCCGGATTCTTGCCCGGCGCAGTTTCGTGACGTCGCCCCTCGACACGCCGAGGCGCGGCGAGCCGAGGTCACCCTTGATCGGCACGACGCGCTTGACGCTCTCCTTGCCCCAGAATTCGCGCAGCTCGTCGAGCTTGCCGATGGATTTCGGGCGGACCAGCACGTAGATCGTGCCCTTGCCGCGCTGCAACAGGGACTGCACCAGGTACCGGCCGATGAAACCGGTCGCGCCGGTCACGAAGTAGGTCATTGGGGTCTCCCGACTGAGGCAACGTCGACGGACCGCGGTCCGCCGCTCTTTCGGGCTACCTTAGGCGTGGGACCCGCCGAGGTCAATGTCACGTACCCGGCGCCCTGGTCTGGAATTCCTGCCGGGAAAATCGTGAAAATCGGTGCCTGGCACCGGAGGGACACCGCATGACGGTCACTCACGAGCGCATGTCGAGCGTCGACACCGCGTGGCTGCGCATGGACGGGCCGGCCAACTCGATGATGATCGTGGGCGTGTCGGCCACCGAGACGCCGATCCGCCGCGCGCAGTTCCGCCGCATGATCCAGCAGCGCCTGCTGTGCTTCGGGCGCTTCCGGCAGCGCGCGGTCGCCGACGCGCTCGGCGCATCGTGGGTGACGGACGAGGACTTCGACCTCGACGCCCACCTCAAGTACGTAACGCTGCCCGCGCCGGGCGGCAAGGCCGAACTGCAGGCGCTGGCAGCGGATCTCGCCGGCACGACCCTCGATCCGGCCCGGCCGATGTGGCAGGTGCACTTCGTGGACCGTTACCTCGGCGGGAGCGCCTGGATCACGCGCGTGCATCACTGCTACGCCGACGGCATCGCCATGATCCGGGTGCTGCTGTCGATGACCGAGCAGGATCCCGCGCCGGCGATGGGAGGCGCCCCGCCGCCTCAGGGCGGGAAGGCGTCCGGCAAGGGTCGACCGGACGTCCTGCCGGTGCTGAGCTGGATCGGGCGGTTCACGCAGCCGGGCGGCGACATCCTCGAGCACGCGCTCGCCGAGGGCATGAAGCTCCTCGAAGGCGGCGTCCACCAGGTCTTCCACCCGGACAACGTGGCCACGGTCGCGAGCCACGCCGGCAGCATGATCGGCGAGTTCGCCCGGCTCCTGACGTCCGCGGACGACCCGGACACGCCACTGCGCGGCCAGTTCTCGGGACGCAAGGCTGTCGCGTGGTCGGATCCCATCCCGCTCGAGGACGTGAAGACCGTCGGCAAGGCGCTGGGCTGCACGATCAACGACGTGCTGATGTCCACGGTCGCCGGCGCGCTCGGCGCCTACCTGCGTCGCGAGGGCTTCGACACCGACGGGCTGGTGCTGCGCGCGTCGGTCCCCGTCAACCTGCGTGCCGCGGACGAGCCGCTCACGCTCGGCAACAAGTTCGGGCTCGTGTTCGTGGACATGGCCGTGGGCACGCGCAATCCGCTGCAGCGGCTGTACGCCATGCACGAGACGATGACCGCGCTCAAGGGCTCGATGCAACCGCCGATGACGCTCATGGTGCTCGGCCTGATGGGCCTGCTGCCGGCTGCGCTGCAGGCGCCCGCGATCGACATCTTCAGCCGCAAGGGCTCGGCCGTGGTCTCCAACGTGCCGGGACCGCAGGCGCCGCTGCAGATGTGTGGCCAGCGGATCTCGGAGATGTACTTCTGGGTTCCGCAGAGCGGAACGATCGGCGTCGGCATCAGCATCCTGAGCTACGCCGGTCAGGTGTTCTTCGGCATGATCTCGGACCGCAATCTCGTGAGCGACCCGGGCGCGGTCATGGCGCAGGTCGGGCCGGAGTTCGAGAAGCTGCTGCTGTCGGTGACCGTCGGCGTGCTCGCGGC
>DAOMFD010000120.1:3360-5965 GCA_035429605.1 Steroidobacteraceae bacterium
TCCATCTGGCTGCGGCTCACGCCGCGAGGAGAGTCACATGCCCGCACGCCGCAGAAAGAATCGAACGGAGGAATCCGTGACTGCCGCTCGCGCCAAGGTGCGCGATGCGTTCTCGGCAGCGCAGGAATCGGTGCAGGCGCGGCTCGACACCGCGCGTGAACAGGCCGAGGAGACCTGGGACAACCTCGAGGCCCTGTTCCAGAGCCGTGTCCAGAAGGCGATGACGCGGCTCGGGATCCCAGGCGCCGAGGAATTCCAGCAGCTCGCGGCGCGCGTCACCGAGATGCGCAAGGAGCTCACCGCGCTGGGGCGTGGACGGCGGCGGGAAGGCGCGACCCGGCGGCAAGCGGCGGCCAAGGCCGGCCCGAAGGGCCGCGCCGCGGCGAGCAAGTCGCGAGGCCGTGCGCGTCGCAAGTCGTCGCGCGCGCGGCCTTAACCATTGGCAGGCTCCAGGGACACGGGCGCCGGCCCGAAGATCCTCGGCGTCGAGACCGGAGGGGCGGGCCGCGAACGAGCGCCGCGCGGCGAACTCGGGCACCTGCTCGGGCGCGACGCCGAGCTGCGCGACGTCTTCGCCGACGATCCGGCCACCCACACGCGGCTGGTCGAGCTTCAGCATTGGCAATCGCGGCGCCTGCTCACGACACACGCCGACCTGCGCGCGAACCCGCGCTACCGCAAGGCCGTGGAGTTCTTCTTTCGCGAACTTTACGGGGGCGGCGACCCGCGCGGCCGCGACCGCGACCTGGCGCGCGTGCAGCGGGTGATGGAACGGTTGCTGCCGCGCCAGGCGTTGCGTGCCTTGTGCCTGGCGATCGAGCTCGAGGTCATTTCGCAGGAACTCGACGCGGACGTCGTTCGCGCGCTGCCGCCGGGCCCGATCACCGTCGCGACCTACGCCGAGGGTTACCGGAGGGCCAATCGCGCGGACGACCGCCAGCGGCAGATCGACCTGCTCGGCGTCATTGGGGGCTACCTCGACGGCGTCGTTCGCAAACCTTGGGTCCACGCGCTGGTCAGGCTGGTGCGTGGCCCGGCCCATGCGGCGGGGTTCGGCGTGCTGCAGGATTTCCTTGAACGGGGTCTCGATGCGTTCGAGACCATGCACGGGTCGGATGAGTTTCTCGCTATCATCCGCGACCGCGAGGTACGCGCCATGCGGCGCGTCCTTGCGCGGACGCCCGATCCGTTCGAATTCGGCGATGGCGTCGAGCCCGGCACGGCGGAGTGAGCAGCGAGCCCATGAGCAAACCGCGATTCCGCAGGCCGGCCATCCAGGAGGAGCTGCCACTCCCGCCGCCGCCCGGCCCGCCACTCCCCGTGGAGGAAGTTGAACTCCGCTGGTGGCAACAGCCTGTTGCGGTCGCGGCGGTCGCGGCGTTGGCGGTGCTGCTGCTGATCCTCGCGATCGTGTCGAGCGTGCATGCAAGGCGCGACCGCGCGCTGGCGGCGGAACTCGAGTCCCGCGTCAAGACCCTGACGCTGCGCGCGTCCACCGCCGAGTACGCGCTGCGCATCACGCCCAATCCGCGCAGCTGGTCGGCCACGCCGGATGCGACGCTGCGCTGGCCGGAGCCGCCACAGCTGCTCGACCTGCGCCTGCCCGTGGCGTACTCGGATTACACGACGTTCGCCGTCACCGTCGACAAGGTGGACCAGGGCCGCGTGATGATCGTGCAACGGATGACGCCAGACTCCAATAAGGAGTTACGGCTGTCTCTCAACAGCTCGGCGTTCGGGCCGGGCGAGTACCGCATCCGCATCGAGGGCTACAACTGGCGCGGCGAGCGGTCGGGCGCCGGCTGGGTGCGCCTGGTCGTCGACCGACCCGGGAGCTCGAGCGCCCCGACTCAGCCCCAGACCTCCGGACCGAACACCGACACCTTGCCCGCCGAGTAGCGCATCCCGGGCAGGCGGTCGCGCTTGAGCAGCAGCGGCCCGTCGATGTCCGCGAAGTCCGTGAGGCAACCGAGGACGAACGACGGCGCCATCGCAAGCGACGTCCCGCCCATGCTGCCCACCATCAGTCCCAGGCCGCGCGCGCGCGCCGCGCGCGCGAGTTCGAGCGCGTGGGTCAGGCCGCCGGTCTTGTCGAGCTTGATGTTGATCATCTGGTAGCGACGCGCCGCCAGATCGAGCTCCGCTGCATGAAGGCACGACTCGTCGGCGCACAGCGGAACGGGCGAACGATACCCTTCGAGTGCGGCGTCGCCGCCGCGCGGCAGTGGCTGCTCGATCATGAGTACGCCGAGTTCCGCGAATGCGGGTGCGACCTTCTGCAGCTGATCGAATGTCCAGCCCTGGTTCGCGTCGACGACCAGCCGGGCATCGGGACGGGTGCGGCGGATCGCGGTCATGCGCTCGATCGGCTGCTGGCCGTCGAGCTTGACCTTGAGCAACGGGCAGTCTTGCGCCGACGCCGCGTGCTCCGCCATGAGGGCGGGCGTGGATTCGATGCTGATCGTGTACACCGTCTCGACCTCGCGCGGCTCGACACCGGTCAGCTGCCAGATGGTGCGCCCGGACGATTTCGCCTCGAGGTCCCAGAGCGCGCAGTCGAGCGCATTGCGCGCGCCGCCCGGCGGCAGCAGCGACTGCGCCGCGG
>DAOMFD010000121.1:0-5836 GCA_035429605.1 Steroidobacteraceae bacterium
TCGGCGTCGCCACGATGTGCATCGGGCTCGGCCAGGGCATCGCGACGATCCTCGAACGCTGCGACGGCTGAACGCTGGTCCGGGCCGCCCGAGGCCGGGCGACCGAAGCGGCGGTTTCAGCCAAGCACGGCGCGCGCCTGACGAACGTAGATCGCAATCGTCAGCGCGCGTCGCGCGAGCGCGAACGTCCGCGCCGGACCCAGGGCAACCAGGGTCGCGACGCCTGCGACGACCAGCACCGGCGTCAGCCGGCGCGCGACATCGAGCAGGCGGTCCGCACGCTCCGCGCCCGCAGCGATCTCACCGTAGGCTTCGGTCGCATCCGCGCGCTGCCGCGCACATTCGGCCTGGAGCGCGATCCGTCGCGCCGTGAGCGAGGCTAGCCGCGAACTCACGGCTGCTCCCTCAATGCGGCGACGTCGCGCGCCAGCTCACTGCGCGTTGCGGAGAGCAGGCCGGGCTTCTCGCGCAGCCGCGCCCGCGCGATCCCGGCAGCACCGAGCGCCATGAGCAGGAACACGCCCGTCACGCCGACAGAAGCCGCCATGCGGTGCGTGTCCCAGAAGTAGATGATCGCCGTGACCCCGGCGAGCAGCGCAGCCAGGATGCCCGCCACGACGGCGACCACGCCCCACAGCAGCACCCGCACGCCACGCCCAAGATCCTCGCTGATCTCGGTGATCAGCAGGTCGATGCGCGTCTGCGCGATCGACAGTGCCGTGTGGACCAGGCGGACCAGCGACCGCAGCATGCGCGTCGCTGGCCCGGCTGTTGGCTCGCCCCCGGTCTCGCTCATGGCTGGCCTAGCGACGCGCCAGCAGCACGCCGATCACCAGGCCTGCAGCGGCGGCGATCCCGACCGCCTGCCAGGGATTGTCCCGGATGTGGGCTTCCGTCGCTGCCTTCGCCTCCTGTCCACGGCGGATCGCCGCCTGCTCCGCTTCCTGCAGGCGTGCTTTCGCATGCTGCATGGACTCGCGGACCTTGGTCCGCGCGGCGTCGACCTTCTCTCCGCCCTGGTCCGCGGACGCCTTGAGCAGCGCCTCGGCGTCGCGCATGACGGCCGCAAGGTCGGCCCGGAGATGTTCCATCGTCACCTGCTGTGCATCGGTCATGGCTCGTCCTCCTGCGCACCGGCGGCCCGAAGCTCTGCACCTCGCCGCCAACGGCTTCATCCTAGGACGGGAGACCGTCGCCTCACAATCGTGGAAGGGCGTAGCGACGAGGTGCCTGCCCGATGCACCCCGCTCACCCGGTGGTGACGCTTCGAGCGACGGGGCGATCCTTCGCCGACAACAGCTGGAACCTTCCAGGAAGTAGGGGAATCGTCGGCGAAATGACAGAACCCGGTCAATGGCGCTGCAAGACACGCTGCACCGCACAAACACCGATACCGCCCGCCGGGCAGGTGCGGGATATTCGGCAGTCAGCGGTACACCTCGTTGGTCGGGTGGGCGGAACAGCAGGAGGAAAGGCGATGGACACCAAGGCGAAAGACGTCGCGATGCAGCTGGCCGAGGACGCGCGGCAGGCGGAATGGGAAAACGTGAGCTTCACCGCCGAGGTGTTCAAGGGGAACTTCCGCTGGGACCTGCTGCACCCGTTCCCGGCGCAGTCAGCGGCGGATCAACAGATTGGCGATGCATACATCGAGAAGATCCGGCCGGTCATCGAGAAGTTCATCGACCCCTGGAAGATCGACGAAGAGGGTGAATATCCACGCGAAGCGCTGGAGGCCATGGCCGAGGTGGGTCTCTTCGGCATGAAGATCCCGAAGGAGTATGGCGGGCTGGGCCTGTCGATCACCAATTACGCGAGGGTGCTGGGATTCCTCGGCGGGTACTGCGCGACGACGGTCGCATACGTGTCGGCGCACCAGAGCATCGGCGTGCCGCAGCCGCTGCGCGAGTTCGGGACGGAGGAGCAGAAGCGCAAGTACCTGCCGCGCCTCGCGAAGGGCGAGATCTCGGCGTTCGCACTCACCGAGCCCGGCGTCGGCTCCGACCCGGCGCGCATGGCCACCACGGCCACGCCGACCGCGGACGGCAAGCACTACGTGCTGAACGGCGACAAGCTGTGGTGCACCAACGTCACGGATCCGAAGACCACGCTGATCGCGGTGCTCGCGCGCACGCCCGACAAGGTGCTGCCCGACGGTCGCAAGCTGCCGCAGATCTCCTGCTTCGTGGTCGAGACGGCGTGGCCCGGCGTCGAGCGCACGCGGCGCTGCCGCTTCATGGGCCTGCGCGGCCTCGCCAACGGCATCATGACGCTGAAGGACGTCAAGGTCCCGGCGGAGAACCTGATCGGGAAGCCGGGCGAGGGACTGAAGATCGCGCTCGCGACGCTCAATGTCGGTCGGCTCGGCATCCCGGCCGCGGCGATCGGCGGTGGAATGGCCCTGGTTGAAGACGCGAAGTGGTGGACCACCACGCGGCAGCAGTGGGGCCAGCCGGTCGGCAAGCACCAGGCGGTGGCCAAGCTGGTGTCGGGTTACATGGCGCAGCTCTTCGCGATGAAAGCCATGGTGGGCGTGGCCTGCTCGTTCGCCGACCACAAGAGCGCAGACATCCGCCTCGAGGCGGCGGCCGCCAAGTACTGGTGCTCCGAGGCACTCTGGAAGATGTACGACGACTACGTGCAGGCCCGCGGAGGGCGCGGGTACGAGCGCGCCACGTCGCTGTACGCACGAGGTGACCGTCCGACGGCCGTGGAGATGGGACTGCGCGACGCGCGCATCAATCGCATCTTCGAGGGGTCATCCCAGGTCATGCACCTGATCATGGCCCGCGAGGCGCTCGATACGCACTTCAAGCTGATGATGCCGATCCTGCAGCCGAAGAAGGGCCAGGCGGATTCGAAGGGCAAGGCGGCCATGAAGGCGGCCGGCTTCTACCTGGGCTGGCTGCCGAAGCTGTACCTGCCGGGCGGCCCGCGTCTCGACGCTCCGCACCTGGACGACCGGAACCGCGCGCATCTCGCGTACGCCGCCAGGACTTCGAAGCTCCTCGCCCGCCGGCTGTTCGCGACCATGGCGAAGTTCGGGCCGAAGCTCGAGAAGGAGCAGGTCATCCTCGGCAATTTCGTGGACATCGGCGTCGACCTGTTCGTGATGGGCGCGACGCTCTCGTACGCGGACCACCTCGTTGCGACCAACCCTGCCGACAAGTCCCCGCTCGACCTCGCGGACCTCTTCTGCAACGAGGCGCGTCGTCGCATCGAGAGCCATTTCGGGAGCGTGAAGAGCAACTTCAACCGCTCTTACGACAAGGTGTCCGGCCTGCTGATGGATGGGAAGCTGGACTGGCTGGCGCAGGGTGCGATCGACCCGATCCCGCCTCGCTATCGCGACTGGCAGAGGAATCTGCCCGAAGCGCCGGGCACCGAGCGCAAGGCGGCCGCGCCGAAGGAAGCGGCCTAGAAAATCGGGGACATTCTCCTATTTCCTGAGGAAATTAGGAGAATGTCCCCATTTTCTACATGTCGTAGCGATAGCCGAGGCTGAAGTAGTAGCGCGTCGTGTCTTCGTTCGCGATGCCGCCGCTGCGCTGCCCGATTTCGGCGCCGCCCTCGAAGTCCAGCGACAGCCTGCGCCAGCGCCACTCCGTGCGCAGACCGGGCGCGTAGAGCAGCTGCGTCGAGCCATCGGCGTGGAACTGCCGCCGATCGATGCGCAGGCGCGGCGTGATGAGCCACGACTCGCCCACGGGCAGCTGCGCGAACAGGCCCAGCGACATCGTGTCGGACGCGTCTCCGGTCTGGTACTGCAGCCCCAGCGAATCGACGTCACGGTCGCCGAACAGGCCGTACGCCACCGCCTGTGACGAATAGATCATGTCCGTGCCGGACGCCGGCGTCGCCTCGACTCCGCCCGAGGCCGGTGTCGCCCCGATGGTGACGCCGGACACGTCCAGCGACCACTGCCAACGCTCACCGAACATGCGCTGCAGCGACACGGTGTAGGTGTCGGAATCCGCCGTCCTGTCGACCGCCAGCTGCTCGATCTGGGCAGCCGAGTACGAGTCGAACAGCTGGTCGAACGAGGTGAGCGACTGCCCCATGAGCGCGTTGCCTACGCTCAAGCCCGGGCTCTTGCGATGGTCGAGGTTGAGGCTCAGCGTCCAGTCCGCGGGCAGCGCCGCATTGACGAGCAGCAGCGCGTCGTTCACGTCGCCGAAGTGTATGTCGTAGTCGACGAGCCCGATCACCGTGAGGCCGGGCCGGAAGTAGCGCAGTTCCGTGCCGACGGCCTCGCGGTCGGTGAGCCCGGAGTACATCTGCTGCAGCGCGTAGACCGTGACGTCCCAGGTCTCCGCGAACGTGCCGAAGTCGGCGGCCACCGCGTAGAAGTTGCGGTCCGTCGACGGCGACGCGCGCGTCGAATACACCGGGTAGCCGTAGTAGGCATCGAGTCGCATCTGCGGCAGGACCTGGTAGGCGCCGTAGATGCCGTCGAACGTGCCGATCAGCCCGCCGAGGCTGCCCGACTGCCGGCCACCGCGCAGCGTCCAGTCGAGCGTCCGGTCGCGCAGTTCGGCGTACAGCAGGTTCAACGTACCCTGGTTGCCCGGCCCGTCGGCCAGCAGGTCGAGGCCGTAGGTGCCGCTCGTTCGGGCCGTGAAGTCGTAGCGCTCCCCGGTGCGCCGCGTCGCCAGCGCGACGTCGGTCAGCACCGCGTCCTGCGTGGTCGCGTTCCTCGAGACCGTACCGTTGTCGAAGCTGGTCATGTCACGCTGGTAGGTCTGCGACACGCCGCCGTAGACCTTCCAGCGCGGCTGGTTCGCGGCCGCCGCGCGCGCCTGCATGGCGGCTGGGCTCGACTCGAAGGTGATCGCGCGCAGCCGCTTGCTGACCCGCTCCGCGCCCGCGCCGTCGGGATAGCGACGCAGGTACTCCTCGTACTCGGCCTTCGCGTGGGCGAGCTGCCCGTTGCGCTCGCGAGCCAGGCCAAGCAGTTCCACGGCTTCGGCGCGCCCCGGGTACTCGGGCTGCTCGGTGAGGCTCGTGAGCAACTGGATCGCGACGACGTAGTCCTTGCGGCGCATCATCTCCTGCGCGCGCTTCATGGTTCGCTCGATGTCCTGCGGCGACATCGTGACGTCGGCCGGCGCCGCCGACGCCTGCACGCTGCCGACCGCGTCCGGCAGGCCGGTCTCGGTCAGGCGCGCATCGTCGGCTACGGCCAGCCATGCCTTCGGGTACCGGGCACGGGCGTTGGCCAGCACCTGCTTCGCGTCCGATTCCGACACGAACGGCCCCGCGCGCAGCCGGTACCACTTGTGACCGTCGAGCAGCGTCTCGGACACGTAGACCGGGACTCCGGTCGCCTGCTGCGCCGCTGCGAGCGCCGCCGCGTTGTAGGGCTCCTGGGAGACGTCGAGGTTGACCGCGTAGGCCGTGGCGCCACCGGTGACCTCGCGCACCGTCACCGACGCCTGCTTCTGCGACGCGCGCGACAGCAGGATGCGCAGCCCGCGCCCGTTGGTTGCGGGCACCAGCACGAACTGCTCGCCCTTCGACCAGCGAATCGTGAGGTCGGCGTCCCGACCCACCGTGCGCACGACGTTGATCGACTGGATCACGCCGCGGTCGTCGAGCGGGGGAGGGACGACCCAGCCAGCGGCCGGCGCGCCGCAGTCGATGCCGGGAACGAGGCGGATGCGCACCGCCTCGCCGCTGCTCGCCGGCGCGTGGCTCAGGTACCGAACCTCGCAGCCGAACACGATGGTGACGGTGGCGTACTCCTTCGCCTGGGTCACTTCGACCTGGTCGACCAGCCGCGACGCGACCTGCGCGTGCGCAGGAGCGGCGAGCGCTGCGAGCAGCGCCAGGCACG
>DAOMFD010000122.1:0-2879 GCA_035429605.1 Steroidobacteraceae bacterium
GCGAGCGAGCTGCAGCGCTTCGGCACGCCCAAGGCCACGGCGGCCGACATCTTCGCCGCGCTGTCGGCGGTGTACCGCCGCATCCGTGGCGGATACGCGGTCGTGGCCATGATCCTGGGACACGGAGTGGTGGGCTTCCGCGACCCGAACGGGATCCGTCCGCTGGTCATCGGCACGCGTGAAGGCGTCCGCGGGCGCGAGTACATGCTCGCTTCCGAGAGCGTCGCGCTCGACCAGGGCGGCTTCAAGCTGCTGCGCGACGTCGGTCCCGGCGAAGCCGTGTACATCGAGGAGCAGGGTCGCATGCACACGCACCAGTGCATCGAGGCGCCGCGCCACACGCCCTGCATCTTCGAGTACGTCTATTTCGCGCGGCCCGACTCGATCATCGACAACATTTCCGTGTACAAGGCCCGCATGCGCATGGGCGAGCTGCTGGCGGACAAGATCCGCCGCGAGCGGCCGGACCACGACATCGACGTCGTGATCCCGGTGCCCGACACCAGCCGCACCAGTGCGCTGCAGGTGGCGCAGCTGCTGGGGGTCAAGTACCGCGAGGGCTTCATCAAGAACCGCTACATCGGCCGCACCTTCATCATGCCGGGCCAGGAGCAGCGGGCGAAGTCGGTGCGCAGCAAGCTGAACCCGATCGACCTCGAGTTCCGCGGCCGCAACGTGCTGCTGGTGGATGACTCGATCGTGCGCGGCACGACCTCCGCGCAGATCATCGAGGTCGCGCGCGAGGCCGGCGCGAGGCGCGTGTATTTCGCCTCGGCCGCCCCGCCGGTGCGTCATCCGAACGTGTACGGCATCGACATGCCGGCGGCGTCCGAGCTGGTGGCGGCGGGCCGCACCGAGCAGGAGGTCGCGCGCATCATCGGCACCGACTGGCTCATCTACCAGGACCTCGACGACCTGGTGCGTGCCGTGCGTCACCACGACGCGCGTGTCACCGAGTTCGACACGTCGTGTTTCTCCGGCGAATACGTCACGGGCGACGTGACTCCCGAGTACCTCGCGCGGCTGCAGGCGGAGCGTTCCGACGCGGCCAAGTCGCAGCGCAACGCCTCCGGCGGCGGGCGGGGGCCGCTCAGGGTCGTCGGCGGGCCCTGAACCGCCGCACCGCCGGATGACGGTCAAGGCGCTCATCGTCAGCGACCGGTCAGACTACCGGCAGCTGCTCGCCCACCACCTGACGCTCGAGTGGCGCGACGCGCTGCCCGCCGAGTACGAGCCGGCGACGCGCGGCTGCCTGCAGTCGGCGTTCCGCGGCGCGGCGTACGACGTGGTGCTGCTCGATCACGAGGTGCAGGGCGGACGCGGTCTCGCGTGGCTCGAGGACCTCTGCGCGCGCGCCGGGTTCCCTCCGATCGTGTACTTCGCGCCGACCGGCGACGCCAGCGCGCTCGCCGCCGGCGCCACGCAGGTTCTTGCCCGGCTCGAGTTCGATCACGAGCAGTTCGCGTCGGCATTGCGCGCCGTGCTCGCCCAGCGGCACAACGTCCTGGCGCACGCGTCGCGCGCGGCGCTGGAGCCTCCGCCGCCGGACCGCTTCGGGTCGGTGCGCATCCGGGGGTTCCGCTATGTCCGACGCATCGCCGTCGGTGGCTCGTCGAGCGTATTCCTCGCCGAGCTGGAGCGCACCGGCGAACCGCGGGTGCTGAAGGTGTTCCGCCAGGTGCCCGACGTGGTCGAGGGCGGCACCACCTTCGATCGCTTCCTGCGCGAGTTCGACGTCGCCGCGCGGCTCGATCACCCGAACATCGCGCGCATCTACGACATCGGGGTGGCGGACGACCACGTGTACCTGACGATGGAATACTTCCCCGGCGGGGACCTGCGCTCGCGCATGCAGCAGCCGCTGCCGTGGCGCGACGCGCTCGGCTACCTGCGCCAGCTCGCGGCGGCGCTCGGCGCGCTGCACGAGGTGGGCGTGCTGCACCGGGACGTCAAGCCCGGCAACGTGCTGGTGCGCGGCGACGGCAGCATCGCATTCATCGACTTCGGCCTCGCGCGGCAGCTCGGGCTGGAGAGCGACATCACCGGCAACGGGGCGATCTTCGGCACGCCGCACTACATGAGCCCGGAGCAGGGCCACGGCCTCCCGCTCGACGAGCGCAGCGACCTCTACAGTCTCGGCGTCATGCTGTACGAGATGCTGACCGGCGAGAAGCCGTTCCCGGCCGAGACGCCGCTCGCGGTCATCTACAAGCACGCCAATGCGCCGGTGCCGACCCTGCCGGCCGCCTGCGCGCACCTGCAACCGCTGCTCGACGAGCTGCTCGCGAAGGATGCGTCGAGTCGCCCCGCGACGGCCGCGGAGATCGTCTCCCGCATCGACGAGTTGCTCGACCGCGCGGCGGCCTGATGCGGGGCGCGCGCGACATCCTGCGCGCGTCGACCGACGCCGCGTGGTTCGATGCGGCGGCCGCGCGCGAGGACGAGCTGCTCATCGACCACGCCAACTGCGAGAAGAAGGCGGCGTCGACCGCGCTGTCGCTCATGTTCGCGTATCCGGAGGACTTCGAGCTGGCGGCCCGCATGTCCAGGCTGGCGCGCGAGGAACTGCGCCACTTCGAGCTGGTGCAGGAGAAGCTGACCGAGCTGGGCGTGGCGTTCCGTCGCCTCTCGCCGTCGCGCTATGCCGAGGGCCTGCGCCGTGCGCTGCGCAGGTCGGAGCCGGGGCGCCGCGTCGACCTGCTGCTGTGCGGGGCGCTCATCGAGGCACGGTCCCACGAGCGGTTCCTGGGCCTGGTCGCACGGCTGCGCAAGCCGCTCGCCGATTTCTACGAGTCGCTGGCCGCCGCTGAATCACGCCACGCCGGGCTCTACCTGCGGCTCGCCGAGCAGCGCGGCACGGAGGTGGGGTCGCGCCTCGA
>DAOMFD010000122.1:2979-5819 GCA_035429605.1 Steroidobacteraceae bacterium
GGGCGGGGACGCCGTGAACCCATCCATGGGGGCTCGCACGCGGCGTCCATGCCGCGTGACGCCCCGCCCTCGAATGTCCCAGTCCCGACGGCCGCCCTCGCTAGCGCGGCAGGCTGCGCAGTTCGAAGTGGTCGTCGGCGGACCACGCGAGCACGCTGCCTTGCGTGTGCCAGTCGCCGAGCACGATGCGCCGCACCGGAGAGCCGTCCACGACGAGTTCGTGCACGGCCGGCCGATGCGTATGGCCGTGGATCAAGGTGCGTACGCCGGTCCGGCGGAAGGCATCGGCCACCGCGTCCCGATTCACGTCCATGATCTCCGGCGCGGTCGATCCGACGTGCATGCGGCTGCCTTCGCGCATCTTCTGCGCGAGGGCGCGCCGCCGGTCGAGGCTCATGCGGCGGAACACCCACTTGACGACCGGGTTGCGCACGATGCGCCGCAGCCGCTGGTAGCTCGTGTCGTCGGTGCAAAGCGTGTCGCCGTGCATCAGCAGTACGCGCTCGCCGTGGAGATCGACCACGGTGCTGTCGTCGAGCAGCACGGCCCCGGTCTCCCTGCAGAAGCGCCTGCCGATGAGGAAGTCGCGGTTGCCGTGCATGACGTAGCAGGGCACGCCCGCGTCGGTGAGCCGGCGCAGCGCCGTGACGACCTCGCGGGCTGCGGGGTCCGGGTCGTCGTCGCCGAGCCAGACTTCGAACAGGTCGCCGAGGATGTAGAGCGCGTCGGCGCGGCGGGCCTCGCCATCCAGCAAGCGGAGCAGCTGCCGGGTGATCGCGGGCTCGCCGGGGTCGAGGTGCAGGTCGGAAATGAAGAGAGTCGTCATGCGGAACGGGGCCCTGGCGTTGCCGGATGGTACGGTGCCTGGCCTCGTGCAGGCCAGCCGGATGCGGCCGCGGCTTGCGAGGATCGGCGGTGGCTCGCAAGGCGCGGCGGCGGCTGTCGAGGACTGGTGGACCCTCGTCGCCGAGGGCGGGCTGCTCGATCCGGTAAGATGCGCGCCCATGTCGAATGCGCCTCACGTGACGCGATTCGCGCCGAGCCCGACCGGAAGTCTCCACCTCGGGAATGCGCGCACCGCGCTGTTCAACCACCTCGCTGCACGGGCGAGCGGTGGGCGCATGATCCTGCGCGTCGAGGACACCGACGCCGAACGCAGCGACGAGTCCCACCTGCAGGGCCTGCTGCAGGACCTGCGCTGGCTCGGTGTCGAGTGGGACGAGGGGCCGGACGTCGGCGGCCCGCGCGGCCCGTACCGCCAGAGCGAGCGCGGCCAGCGCTACGCGGCAGCGCTGTCGCTCTTGCGCGCGCGTGGCCTCGCGTATCCCTGCTTCTGCTCGCCGGAGGAGCTCGCGATCTCGCGGCGCGCGCAGCTCGCCGCAGGCCGTCCGCCGCGGTACGCGGGGACCTGCGCCGGATTGCCGGCGGAGGAGGCCGAACGGCGCATTGCGGAGGGCAGGGCATACGCCACCCGTTTTCGTGTCCCGCCCGGCCGCACGGTTGAGTTCGAGGACGTCATCCACGGACACCAGAGATTCGCGAGCGACGACATCGGCGACTTCGTCGTGAGTCGCGCGGACGGTTCGGTGGCTTTCTTCCTGGGCAATGCCGTGGACGATGCCGACATGGGCGTGACACTGGTGCTGCGCGGCGATGACCACCTGGCGAATACACCGCGGCAGATCCTGCTGCTCGAGGCGCTGGGACTGCCGGTGCCGCGCTACGGCCACCTTCCGCTGGTGCTGGGGCCGACCGGTGCGCCGCTGTCCAAGCGCGAGGGTGCGGCCAGCCTGCACGACCTGCGTGAACAGGGATACCTGCCGGGAGCGCTCACGAACTACCTGGTGCGGCTGGGGCATGCGTGCGCCGGCGACGAATGGCTGGAGACTGCGCAGATGCCTTCCCATTTCGACCTCGCGCGCAGCAGCCGTTCGCCGGCGCGATTCGACGAAGCGCAGTTGCGTCACTGGCAGAGGGAGGCCGTCACGCACGCGACGATCGCGCAGCTGGCCGGCTGGCTCGGATCGAGGCTCGGCGAACTCGGCGACGCGGCGCGCAAGGGCGTCTTCGTCGAGGCCGTGCGCGGCAACCTGCTGTTCCCGGTGGACGTCGAGCCGCTCGTGGCGATCGTCTGCCGCGAGGAAGTACCCGTCGAGGCCGAGGCCGCAACTGCGGTCGTGGAGGCGGGCCCCGGCTTTTTCGATCAGGCTGTCGCCGTGTGGGCAACGAGCGCGGGTGATTTCAAGGCGTGGGCTCGGGCCGTCGGCGAATCGACGGGTCGCAAGGGTGCGCGACTGTACCAGCCGCTGCGTGCGGCGCTGACCGGCCTGACGCACGGGCCGGAGCTTGCGCCGCTCGCTGCATTGATGGGCCGGGAGCGTGTGGCGGCCCGGCTCGCCGCGGCCGGTCGACTCGCCGCTGCGCGCGCAGGATGAGACGGGATTCCGGAGACGTTCGACGATGCTGCAGATCCACAACTCGCTGACCGGCCGCAAGGAAGCGTTCCAGCCCATCGTGCCGGGCGAGGTCCGCATGTACGTCTGCGGCATGACCGTGTACGACTACTGCCACCTCGGTCACGCACGCATGATGATCGCGTTCGACGTCGTGCGACGGCACCTCGTCGCTTCCGGTTATCGCGTGAACTTCGTCCGCAACATCACCGACATCGACGACAAGATCATCAAGCGGGCGGCGGAGAACGGCGAGCCGATGGGCGCCCTGACCGAGCGTTTCATCCGCGCCTATCACGAGGACTGCGACGCGCTCGGCGTCGCTCGCGCCGATCACGAGCCGCGCGCGACCGAGTACCTGCCGCAGATCGTCTCGATGGTGCGCAC
>DAOMFD010000123.1:0-3925 GCA_035429605.1 Steroidobacteraceae bacterium
GCGTCGCCATCATGGATGGCGGCAAGCCCCGCGTGATCGAGAACAGCGAGGGTGACCGCACGACCCCGTCCATCGTCGCCTTCACCAAGGACGACGAGGTGCTGGTCGGGCAGTCGGCGAAGCGCCAGGCGGTCACCAACCCGCAGAACACCCTGTACGCGATCAAGCGCCTGATCGGCCGCCGCTACGACGACGCGGTCGTGCAGAAGGACGTGGGCATGGTGCCCTACAAGATCAGCAAGGCCGACAACGGCGACGCGTGGATCGAGGTGCACGGCAAGAAGATGGCGCCGCCCGAGATCTCGGCGCGCGTCCTCATGAAGATGAAGAAGACGGCCGAGGACTTCCTCGGCGAGAAGGTGACGGAAGCCGTCATCACGGTGCCCGCCTACTTCAACGACTCGCAGCGCCAGGCGACCAAGGACGCCGGCCGCATCGCCGGCCTCGAGGTCAAGCGCATCATCAACGAGCCCACCGCCGCAGCGCTCGCCTACGGTCTCGACAAGGCCGGCGGCGACCGCAAGATCGCCGTGTACGACCTCGGCGGCGGCACGTTCGACATCTCCATCATCGAGCTCGCGGACGTGGACGGCGAGCGCCAGTTCGAGGTGCTCTCGACCAACGGCGACACGTTCCTCGGCGGCGAGGACTTCGACAAGCGCGTGATCGACTACCTGGCGGCCGAGTTCCAGAAGGAGTCGGGCGTGGACGTGCGGCGCGACCCGCTCGCCATGCAGCGCCTGAAGGAAGCGGCCGAGAAGGCCAAGATCGAGCTGTCGTCGAGCCAGCAGACCGAGGTCAACCTGCCGTACATCACGGCCGACGCCTCCGGCCCGAAGCACCTGGCGATGAAGCTCACCCGCGCCAAGCTCGAGTCGCTGGTCGAGGACCTCGTGCAGAAGACGATCGAGCCTTGCCGCATCGCGCTCAAGGACGCCGGCCTGTCCATCAACGAAGTGGCGGAGGTCATCCTCGTCGGCGGCCAGACCCGCATGCCGCTGGTGCAGAAGTTCGTGAAGGACTTCTTCGGCAAGGAGCCGCGCAAGGACGTGAACCCGGACGAAGCCGTTGCCGTCGGGGCAGCGGTGCAGGCCGGCGTGCTCACGGGTGAAGTGAAGGACGTGCTGCTCCTCGACGTCACCCCGCTGTCGCTCGGCATCGAGACGCTCGGCGGCGTGATGACCAAGCTGATCGAGAAGAACACCACGATCCCGACCAAGGCGACGCAGGTGTTCTCGACCGCCGACGACAACCAGACGGCGGTGACGATCCACGTCCTGCAGGGCGAGCGCGACCGCGCCAGCGACAACAAGTCGCTCGGCCGGTTCGACCTCTCGGACATCCCGCCGGCGCCGCGCGGCATGCCGCAGGTCGAGGTCACGTTCGACATCGACGCGAACGGCATCCTCAACGTGTCGGCCAAGGACAAGGCCACGGGCAAGGAGCAGAAGATCGTCATCAAGGCCTCGAGCGGCCTGAACGAGGACGAGATCAAGCGCATGGTGCGCGACGCGGAGGCGCACGCCGAGGAGGACCGCAAGTTCCGCGAGCTCGCCGAGGCGCGCAATCGCGCCGACGCGCTGCTCCACGCGACCGACAAGGCGTTGAAGGACCTCGGCGACAAGGTCTCGGCCGCCGATCGCGCCAAGGTCGAGTCGGCGATCTCCGACCTCAAGGGCGTGATCAAGGGCGAGGACAAGGACGTGATCGAGACCAAGGCCCGCGCGCTCGCGGAAGCCTCGGCGACGATCGCCCAGCAGGCCTACGCCGGCGCGCAGCAGGGCCCTGGCGGCGCGGGTGCCGCGGGCGGCGGCCAGCCGGGCGGCAAGGAAGAGGTGCTCGACGCCGAGTTCGAGGAAGTGAAGGACAAGGACGCCAAGGGCAACTGATCCTCCCCGAGGCGCTATCCTTGTCCAGGTGATCCAACCCGCCGCGGGGGATGCGTCCCTCGCGGCGGTTCCACATTGAAGACCGCTCAAGGCCCGAATGTCGAAGCGCGATTACTACCAGGTCCTCGACGTGCCGCGCACCGCGAGCGAGGCGGACGTCAAGAAGGCCTATCGCCGGCTGGCGATGAAATTCCATCCGGACCGCAACCCCGACGACCACGAGGCGACCGACAAGTTCAAGGAGGTCAAGGAGGCCTACGAGGTCCTGTCGGATGCGCAGAAGCGAGCCGCCTACGACCAGTTCGGCCACGCCGGGGTGGACGGAACCCGCGGCGCCGGCGGCCCGGGATTCGACCCGCGCGACGCGTTCGGCGACATCTTCGGCGACGTCTTCGGCGACATCTTCGGGGTCGGCCGCCGCGGCCGCTCGCAGGTGTACCGCGGCGCGGACCTGCGTTACGAGCTGGAACTCACGCTCGAGCAGGCCGTGTTCGGCGCGAACGTGAACATCGACTTCGCGACGCTGGCGGAGTGCGCTGAATGCGGCGGCAGCGGCTCCTCGAAGGGATCGAAGCCCGTGACCTGCGACACGTGCCGCGGCGCCGGCCAGGTGCGGATGCAGCAAGGGTTCTTCACCGTCCAGCAGACCTGTCCGCGCTGCAATGGTCGAGGCCAGGTGATCACGGATCCCTGCGGGTCGTGCCGCGGCCAGGGTCGCGTGCGCAAGCAGAAGACGCTGTCGGTCAAGGTGCCCCAGGGCGTGGACACGGCGGACCGCATCCGCCTGTCCGGCGAGGGGGAGGCGGGTCGCAATGGCGGTCCGCCGGGGGACCTGTACGTCGAGATCCGCGTCAAGGACCACCCGATCTTCGAGCGCGACGGCAGCCACCTGTCCTGCGAGGTGCCCGTCAGTTTCGCGACAGCCGCGCTCGGTGGCAGCATCGAGGTGCCGACCCTCGGCGGGAATGCGACCATCAAGATCCCGGCGGAGACCCAGTCGGGCCGCGTCTTCCGCCTGCGCGAGAAGGGCATCCGCCCGGTGCGCGGCGGGGCGGTCGGCGACCTGTTCTGCCGCATCGTGGTGGAGACGCCCGTGAACCTGAGCCGCGACCAGAAGGACCTGCTGAGGAAATTCGAAGATTCCCTGCAGAAGGACGCGAAGCATCACCACCCGCGCGAGGAATCGTGGCTCGACGGGGTCAAGCGATTCTTCAGCAGCCTTGGGGATTGAAACGATGCTGAACGTGGCGATGCTGGGGTCCTCCGGGCGCATGGGACGCACCATCGTCCCGCTGGTGGCCGAGGCCGGCGACCTGCAGTTGAGCGGAGCGCTGTGCGCGGCCGACGACCCGGCCGTGGGACGGGACGCGGGCGTGCTCGCCGGCGTCGCTCCGCTCGCGGTCGCGATCTCGGACGATCCGGCGATCGCGCTGGCGGGCGCCCAGGTCGCGATCGATTTCACGCTGCCGGCGGTCTCGGTGGCCAATGCGCGCCTGTGCCGCGAGCGGGGGTGCCCCCTGGTGATCGGCACCACGGGGCACAGCGCCGCCCAGCGCGCCGAGCTGGAAGCCGTGGCCGAGACCCTGCCGGTGGTGCTGGCGCCGAACATGAGCCTCGGCGTCAACCTGCTGTTCAAGCTCGCCGAGCTGGCTGCACGCGCCCTCGACGAGCAGTACGACATCGAGATCTTCGAGGCGCACCATCGCAACAAGGTCGATGCGCCGAGCGGCACCGCATTGGGCCTCGGCCGGGCCGCGGCTGCCGGGCGGGGCACGACGCTGGAGAAGGCGGGCGAGTACGCGCGCCACGGGCAGACCGGCATCCGTGAGCGCGGCAAGATCGGATTCAGCGTCGTGCGTGGCGGCGACATCGTGGGCGAGCACCGGCTGATCTTCGCGGGGCCCGGCGAGCAGGTCGAGCTGGCGCACCGCGCCCAGGACCGGTCCGGCTTCGCCCGCGGCGCGCTGGTCGCGGCTCGCTGGGTCGTCGGGCGGCCGCCCGGGCTGTACTCCATGCTGGACGTGCTCGGCCTGTAG
>DAOMFD010000123.1:4025-5780 GCA_035429605.1 Steroidobacteraceae bacterium
GCCGCGCTCGCAAGTCGCGTGGCGTGTCGCCGGTCGCTCGCGTAAACTTCCCAACTTAGCCCGTCGAGCCAACTGGAACGGGGTGAGCGACAAGCTCATCTCCGGCGGTCGGCGCACGCGCGAAATGCGCCTGCATGCTGGATGCAGGCCTGGCTAACCGGAGGGAATGGTCGTGCCGACACCCGCTGTTCTGGCTCTCGAGGACGGCACCGTGTTTCGCGGCATCTCCATCGGCGCCGCCGGAACGGCGACGGGCGAGGTGGTGTTCAACACCGCGATGACGGGTTACCAGGAGATCCTCACCGACCCGTCCTATGCGCGCCAGATCGTCACGCTGACCTACCCGCACATCGGCAACACCGGGACCAATCCCGACGACCTCGAGTCGGGCTCGGTGCACTCGGCCGGTCTGGTCATACGCAACCTCCCGCTGCTGCATTCGAACTGGCGAGCGACCGAGACGCTGCCCGAGTTCCTGACCCGTGGCGGCATCGTCGCGATTGCCGAGGTCGACACGCGCAGGCTCACGCGCATCCTGCGCGAGAAGGGCGCCCAGGCCGGCTGCATCGCGAGCGGCGACGCGGCGTCCCGCCCCGACCTCGCCATCGAGGCCGCGCGGCGCTTCCCCGGCCTCAAGGGCATGGACCTCGCCAAGGTCGTGTCGACCAAGCGCTCTTTCCAGTGGAACGAGGGCACGAACTGGGCGCTGGAGCAGGGTCCGCGTCGCCGCCCGGGACAGCGCCTGCACGTCGTGGCCTACGATTTCGGCATCAAGCGCAACATCCTGCGGCTGCTGGCAGACCACGGGTGCCGCATGACGGTGGTGCCAGCAGCCACCACCGCTGCTGAAGTCCTGGCGCTCGGGCCCGACGGCGTGTTCCTGTCGAACGGGCCGGGCGACCCGGAGCCGTGCACCTACGCGATCGACGCGATCAAGGCGCTGGTCGCGGCGGCGGTCCCGACCTTCGGCATCTGCCTCGGTCACCAGCTGCTCGGGCTGGCGATGGGCGCGCGCACCGTGAAGATGAAGTTCGGTCACCACGGGGCCAACCATCCGGTCATCGAGCTCGACAGCGGCCGCGTCTTCATCTCGAGCCAGAATCATGGCTTCGCGGTCGACGAGGCGACGCTGCCGCCGAACGTCCGCGCGACGCACCGTTCGCTCTTCGACGGCTCGCTGCAGGGCATCGAAGTCACCGACCGGCCGGCGTTCAGTTTCCAGGGTCACCCCGAGGCCAGCCCGGGGCCGCGCGACCTCGCTCCGCTGTTCGCGCGATTCGTGGAAGCGATCCTGCGGCGGGGCATGATTCCCGTGCGCAAGCCGGCGTGACCCAAGAGGGCGGATCCGAATGCCGAAGCGCACCGACATCCAGAGCGTACTGATCATCGGCGCCGGCCCGATCGTGATCGGGCAGGCCTGCGAGTTCGACTACTCCGGCGCACAGGCCTGCAAGGCGCTGCGCGAGGAAGGCTACCGCGTCATCCTCGTCAACTCGAACCCGGCGACGATCATGACCGACCCGGAGACGGCCGACTCGATCTACATCGAGCCGATCAACTGGCGCACGATCGCACGCATCATCGAGAAGGAACGGCCCGACGCACTGCTGCCGACCATGGGCGGGCAGACGGCGCTCAACTGCGCGCTGGACCTCGTCCGCGAAGGCGTGCTCGAGCAGTTCGGGGTCGAGCTGATCGCCGCCTCGCGCGAGGCCATCGACATGGCCGAGGACCGCGAGCTGTTCCGCAATGCGA
>DAOMFD010000124.1:0-5775 GCA_035429605.1 Steroidobacteraceae bacterium
ATCGTCACGCACGTGACGCCCGACATGATGGTCGCGCGCGAGGAAACCTTCGGCCCGGTCGCGCCGATCTTCGCGTTCAGGCACGAGAAGGACGCGATCCGGATGGCGAACGACACCGAGTTCGGCCTGGCGTCCTACTTCTACACGCGCGACCTGGCACGGGCCTGGCGCGTGGCCGAGGGACTCGAATACGGCATCGTGGGCCTGAACACGGGGCTCATCTCCACCGAGGTCGCGCCGTTCGGTGGCGTCAAGGAGTCCGGCAGCGGCCGCGAAGGCTCCAAGTACGGCATCCTCGACTACACCGAGCTCAAGTACCTCTGCATCGGCGGCATCGAGGGTTGACCCGCGACATTTCGGATCGCGCGCTGCTGCTGCTGCTCGCCGCAGTGACGGCGCTCGGGCCGGTCGCGACCAACCTGTACCTGCCCGCGCTGCCGGCCGTGCAGCAGTACTTCGGCACGAGCGTCGCCGCGGCGCAGGCGACGTTCTCCGTCTCGCTCGTGACGTTCGCGTTCGGCCAGCTGCTGTGGGGCCCGTTCTCCGACCGGTACGGCCGGAGGGCCTCGATACTCGCGGGCCTCGCGATCATGGTGTGCGGGGCGCTCGTGAGCCTCACGGCGCAGAGCCTGCACTGGCTCGTCGTCGGGCGTGGACTGCAGGCATTCGGCACGGCGACGGGCCTCGTGACCGCGCGCGCGGTCGTCGTGGACCGTCACCCCGCCGAGCGCATGGCGAAGATGCTCGCGTCGCTCACGATGGTCTCCGTGCTCGGCAATTCACTGGCCCCGGTCGCGGGCGGCTTCCTGGTGGAAGGGCTCGGCTGGCGGTCGGTGTTCGTCGCGCTGGTCGCCGCGACCAGCAGCGTCGCCTTCTTCGTCTGGAGAAGGCTGCCGGAAACGCGACCGGCGACCAGCCGTCCACCCCGCAGCCGGGAGTTGCTGGCGACGGCCGGCATGCTGGCGACCCAGCGGATGTTCATCGGCTGCGTCCTGCAGTGCGTCGCGATCTACGCGACGTTCCTGGTGTTCATCTCGCTGCTCCCGTACGTGATGGTCGCCGCGCTCGGCCGGCCCGGCACGGAATTCGGCTTCTATTACCTGTTCATCGCAGCGGGGTACTTCCTCGGCAACTGGTCGGTCGGGCGGTTCATGCTGCGCCACGACCTGCACCGGATGGTCGTCACCGGCGTGTGGCTCACGGTCGCCGGCTCCGCCGCCGCCCTCGCCTTCGCCGCGCTGGGAATGACCCACCCGTTGTGGATCTTCGTTCCGATCACGGTGCTGGCCTACGGGCAGGGGCTCGCGCTGCCGAACGTCACCGCAGCGGCCGTCAGCCTCGCGCCCCGGCACGCCGGGATGGCTTCGAGCCTGGTCGGTTTCGTGCAGCAGCTCGCGGGCGCCGCCTGCGTGCAGTGGATGGGCCGTTACCCGATCGACACGGCGTTGCCGATGCTCACCTTCTGCGCCGCGGTGTGCCTCGCTGCGCTCGCGATGCTGGCACTGTTCCCGCGGATCGAGACGCACCGGTCCCGTCCGGTGTCGGCAGGGTCGTCGCCCAGTGCCGCTTGATGCCTGGAGCCGCGCCTTCCTGCTTTTGAGGCCGCGGCAGTTGCGCTATCGTGCGCCGGCGTCCACAAGAGGGCACACCACGCGATGACTGACTACGTCGGCACCGGCGACTATTCTCACGGCCAGCCGTCGCGCGCCGGAATCCTGCTCGTCAACCTCGGCACCCCGGATGCCCCGACACCCGCCGCCGTCAGGCGTTACCTGGCGGAGTTCCTGTGGGATCCCCGCGTCATCGAGATGCCGCGCGCGCTCTGGTGGCTCGTGCTCCACGGGATCATCCTGCGCATCCGCCCGCGGCGCAGCGCGCACGCGTACTCGAAGGTCTGGACACCCGAGGGCTCGCCGCTGCTCGTGGAGTCGCGCAAGCTCGCCGCGGCGCTCGATGCGCGCCTGCGGTCCCGGCACGGCGACCGCGTGCGCGTCGAACTCGCGATGACTTACGGCAATCCGTCGATCCGCGACGCGCTCGAACGCCTGCGCCGGGGCGGGGTGCAGCGGCTGCTCGTGCTGCCGATGTACCCGCAGTACTCCTCGACCACGACCGCGTCCGTTTTCGAGCGCGTCACGGCGGAGCTCGGCCGGTGGCGGTGGTTGCCGGAGTTCCGCATGGTCAACCAGTACTGGGACGACGACGCGTACGTGAACGCCATCGCGCACAGCGTCGAAGCGCATTGGCAGTCGCATGGCCGCAAGCACCTGCTCTTTTCATTCCACTCGATCCCGAAGCGCTACTTCACCGCAGGCGACCCGTATCACTGCTTCTGCCAGGCGACGGCGCGCCGCGTCTCGACCCGACTCGGCCTCGCGGACGGCGACTGGTCGCTGGGCTTCCAGTCGCGATTCGGGCGTGAGGAATGGCTGCGTCCCTACCTCGACGAGCTGCTGCACGACTACTCGCACACCGGCCCCAGGCGTGTCACGGTGGTGTGCCCCGGATTCGCGACCGACTGCCTCGAGACGCTCGAGGAGGTCGCCATGCAGGACCGGGACCTGTTCCTGTCGCACGGTGGCGAAGCCTACGACTGCGTGCCCTGCCTGAATTCGAGCGAGGCGCACGTGGCCCTGTACGAGCGCATCGTGGCGTCGCATGCGCAAGGCTGGCCCGAGTTCGAGGGACCGGCCGACCCGGCGCTGGCCGAGGCGTCGAAGCGCCGCGCGCTCGCACTCGGCGCACCGGCCTGAGTGCATGCTGGGTCGATTCCTCGAGATCGGCGTACATACCCCCGACATCCTCGAGTCGCTCGCGTTCTACGAGTCCCTCGGTTTCGTGCAGGCCCGCGCCGGCGACGCGCACGAGCATCCGTATGCGGTGGTCACGGATGGACGCCTGTATCTCGGGCTGCACGCAGCCGAACGCGACTCGCCGTCGCTGGCCTGGGTCCATCCCGGTCTCGCGGCGCACGCTCACGCGCTGCAGTCCCTGGGCATCGAATTCGCCTATTCGCGGCTCGGTGAGGATGGGCTCCACGAGCTCGGATTCCACGACCCGTCGGGACAGCTGGTCGTGCTGGTCGAGGCGCGGACGTTTTCACCGCCCGCCGCGGGCGCGACGCGGTCTTCGGCCCTCGGCTATTTCGAGGAGTTCGGCATCCCGGTGTCCGACCTCGAGCGCGCCGCAGCGTTCTGGGACGCGCTGGGACTGGTCGCCTTCGACCCGGTCCGCACGCCGTTCACGCGGCTGGTCGCGTCGCACCGTGACCTCAACATCGGCCTCTACGGTCTTCACCTGCCCAAGCCGGTGCTCGCATTCTCCGATCCCGGCATGGCCGCCCGCATCGCGGCCCTGCGCGAGAAGGGCCTGCGTTTCGTCGAACGCCTGCCGCGGGGCATGGACGCGGGAGAAAACGCCCTGCTCGAGGCGCCCGAGGGAACCTGGCTGCTGCTCGCGACCAGCCTCGAGTGACGCGGCTCGGCGCGGCTCAGACCGGCGCGACGCAGCGCGGCCCTGCGTTCAGCGCGCGTTTGCCACGATCGCGAAGTCCAGCTCCAGCTCGTCGGCCACCTGGATCGCACCTCCGGCCACGCTGAACGGCGTGATCCCGAAGTCCGATTGCAGGATCCGTAGCGATCCCGACGCGGCTAGCGTGCCCTCGCTCTCCCGCACGCTGACCGGTACCTCGAGCCTGCGGGTGACCCCGCGGATCGTGAGGTCGGCATTCGCGACCGTGTCGTCCCAGGTGCCGGTGAGACTCGCCGCGCGCACGACCACCTCCGGGAACGCTGCGCCGTCGAGGACTTCGGGCCGCAGCATGTTCTGATAGGTGCCTTTGCGCGCGGAGTCCGGCACGTCCGCTTCGAAGCCCGGCCCCGCGGCGGCGCGTGCCGCCGGGTCGTCGACCACCAGCGAGGCCACCGGCACGTGGATCTCGAACCCGGAGCCGGCGGGGTCACGGCCTTGCCACGCCCAGCCGGTGAGCTGGCTCGTGGTCACGACGTGGTTGTGCCCGAGCTTCGCGAGCGGACCGGCGCGATGGACCCGAATGGTGACGACGCTCTTCGGCCCGTCGATCAGGTAGGCACGCGCCCCGGCAGGCACGACGGGTGGGGCCGAAGTGCCGGTCGCCGGCTGTGCCGCGATCTCGCCGATCGGCTTCGGCGGCAGCGGCACCGGCTCGGCGCGACGCGAGGCGCAGCCAGCGGCAAGCAGGACGCTCGCGAAGACCGCGCCCGCCAGGGCGATGCCGCACGCCCACGATCTGGACTTGGTCTGCATGCGCCGCCGATCGTGCACGACGGACGTCCGCCTGGCGCGCTGGGTTAACATGCCGCGGTCAACCAGATGTCGAGGATGATCACCATGCAATGGCGCAATACGGCCAGCACTTACGGAGTCGTCGCCAAGTTCCTGCACTGGACGATCGTCGTCCTGATCATTGCACAGTTCATCCTTGCCGAGTGGGCAGACGAATTGCCGGACGGCATCGACAAGCTGGCCATTCTCTCCCGGCACAAGTCCATCGGCATGCTGGTGTTCCTGCTGGCGATCGTGCGCATCGGGTGGCGGCTCGCGAATCGAGGCGCGCCCGCGCCGGTGCCGATGCCGAGGCGACAGCAGGTCGCAGCCGCGGCAGGCCACGGGCTGCTGTACCTGCTCCTGCTGGCACAACCGCTCACCGGCTGGGCGATGTCGTCGGCTGCCAATTATCCCGTCACCCTGTTCGGGTGGGTGCAGTTCCCGCCGCTGGTCCCCGCAAGTCACGACCTGCACGAAGCGCTCGAGGAACTGCACGAAGGGACCTTCGTCGCGCTGGCCACCGTGGCCGTGCTGCACGCGCTGGCGGCGCTCTACCATCATTTCTTCATGAAGGACGACTCGCTGCGCCGGATGCTGCCGTTCGGGGGACGACGCGCCTCATGAGCCTCGTCGGTGCCCGGCGTGCCGGAGCCGTGGCCCTGGTCGCGCTCGTCGCGGCGCTGGGCACTGCGGCACCGGCACGGGCGGCCACCGCGTGGGTCATGGATGAGGCGCGCAGCCGCCTGGTGTTCACGGCCACCCAGTCGGGGGGCGAATTCGACGGACGGTTCCAGCGCTTCAGCGCGGACATCGCGTTCGACGCGACCGACCTGGCCGGAAGCCGGTTCCAGGTCGCAATCGGGACCGCCACGGCCGACACCGGCGACCCGAATCGCGATTCGACGCTCGCCGGATCCGATTTCTTCGCCTCCGACCGCTGGCCGACGGCCACCTACCAGTCCCGACAGTTCACGGCGTCGGCGGGTGGCCAGTTCGTCGCTCGAGGCACGTTGACCCTGCGCGGCGTCACCCGCGACGTGCCGCTGACGTTCACGTTCCGACCCGCAGCGGACGGTCGCAGCGCGGTGCTCGCCGGGGGCGCGACTCTGCGCCGGCTGGATTTCGGCGTCGGACAGGGGCAGTGGGAGGACACGGAATGGGTGGGTAACGACGTCCGCATCCGCTTCGAACTCGTTTTGCACCGCAAATAGAAATCAGGGGACATTCCCCTAAATTGGGGACATTCCCCTATTTCGACTCGAAATAGGGGAATGTCCCCAATTTAGGGGAATGCGCCCAATTGCGCGCTAGAATCCGGGGGTCGCGAGGGACTGCCCTCGAACCATCCAGGAAATAACCCCCGGGGAGGGTTTTCACCATGTCACTGCGTTCCACGGCGCTGGATCGGCGTCTTGCCTTGTCGTTCGCGATTGCTGTTGCACTGGCCGGTTGCGCGAAGAAGCAGGAGGA
>DAOMFD010000125.1:0-5658 GCA_035429605.1 Steroidobacteraceae bacterium
TCGTTCATCGCCGGTCCTCCCCGCGCGGATTCTACGTCAAGGCCGCCAGACCAGCGCCATGTCCTCGACCGTAACGTCCGACTTCTTCGGTCGTATGGCGACCGTTTCGATGCGCACGGAATTCGGATCGAACTCGCCCCCCAGCCGCTCGATCTCGGCCTCGAGCTCGGCATTCACCGCCGCGATCTGTTCCTGCACCGCGCGGGCATCGGATTCCGCATAGGTCACGTCGGCCCGCTGCTGGGTCGCGCGCCCGATGCCGCGAGCAGCGGTCGACACCTTGCTGAACGTGCTGCCGCGCCGCCCGCCGAACAGGGCCCCGAGCAGGCTGCCGCCGACCGACACCGCGGTGGCGAGGGTCGCGCTCGTGGCCTGTGACTTCTCACGCTCGACGCGCTGCTCGGCCCGCTCTTCACGTGCCTGCAGCCCGGCGAGTTTCGACGCGTACTTGGCCCGCAGCGCCTCGACGGCGGCGTCCCGTTTCTCGCGCAGCGCCTGTGCGATGTGAGCGCGGAATTCGCCCTCCGTGCCGCCCGGCGCAGCGCTCATCTTGAGCGCAGGGCACGACATCACGTTGAGCGACGCGTTGCGGTAGACGTGGTCTTCGAGCGCGTCGGTCCAGGCCTTGTAGCCGCGGTTGGAGAGCAGGGCTGCGGGCGCCTCGCCGAACGAAGCATCGGCGCGCGGCTCGTCGTCGAAATCGGGTCCCGGTTCCGGGATCACCTCGGCCGTGTCCCAGTCGGGCCCGTCCTTGCCGACGGTGGCGACGTAGTACCAGGATTCCCACGCATTCATGCCGGACTTCGCGTCCACGAAGTGCGCGCGAGCCCGCGCGCCCAGCCGTGGCTGGTAGGTCACCGCCCCCTTGCCCGGCGGCGCCCGCAGGAACTTCTCGCTGACGCCGGCCTGCACGACGGGCCGGCCGGCCCCGGCGGTCGCGTCTTGCGCCTGCGCTCCACGCGCAGCTGCGGACGAGCCAGACGCCGTGGCGGCGGCCGACGGTTGACTCGCAGCCGCATCGGCGACAGGGCCGGCATTTGCGTTCGCGTCGGCAGCGCTGCGTCCGCCACTGGTCGAGCCTTGAAGTTTCGTGATCTCCGCCAGCGTCAGCGGGCCCCGCAGGTAGCAAAGCGCCCAGCGCGTCTGCATCAGCACCGGCGCGTCGTCGTGCACGTTGCGCATCAGGAACGTGCGCTGCGCGAGGCTCGACATCAGTCCCGCGAGCGATTCGCGGTCCATGCCACCGGCCGCATCCGTGCCTAGCAGGCCCTCGATCACGCGGTTCTTGTCGCGCTCGGTCTGCAGGCGGCCGATGAACCACGTGCCGGCATTGCCGAGGCCCTTGTAGTCGAGGTCCACCGGGTTCTGCGTGGCGAGCACCACGCCGAGGCCGAAGGCGCGTGCCTGCTTCATGAGCGTGAGCAGCGGCAGCTTGGACGGGGGCATCGCGGACGGCGGGAAGTAGCCGAACACCTCGTCCATGTAGAAGAGCGCACGCAGACTGGTCGTGCCCGACTGCCGGCGCATCCACGCGACGAGTTCGTTGGCGACCAGCGTGACGACGAACATGCGCTCGGCGTCGCTCAGGTGCGCGATCGAGATCACGGCGATGCGCGGCTTGCCCGACTCGGTGTAGAGGAGCTTCTGGACGTCGAGCGGGTCGCCGGCGAGCCACGCGCTGAATCCAGGCGACGCGAGCAGGCCGTTGATCCGGAGCGCCAGCTCCGTGCGTTCCTTCGCCGGGTAGAAGCTCTCGAGGTCGAAGACGCCGATCTTGTCGAACGGCGGCTTCTGCACGGCCTGAATCACGGCGGCAAGGTCCGGGCTCTGCCCCTTTCGCCAGCTTGCCTCGAGAATGGCCGACAGCAGGATGTGCTCGCGACTCTTGATCGGGTCGGCATCGATGCCGAGCAGTCCGAGCAGTCCCGCCACCGCGGAGCCAATGCGCTCCTTGAGCGCCGTGGCGTCTCCCAGGGTCGTGGCGTCGGGCGCCGAGAACGAGCGCAGGATGGACAGCGGCCGCCCGGACTCCGATCCCGGCGTGTAGATGGTCACTTCGGCGGCGTCGCGCAGTCGCTGGATACGCGCGCCGTCCTCGTTCCAGTCGGCCAGGCCCTTGCGCCAGGTCTCGGCGGTCGCCGCGGCGTACTCCTCGACCGACTTGCCCTTGCGCGCGGCTTCGCCCGGGTCCACCCAGGGCTGGAAATCCGCGGGCTCGAGTTTCGGAAAGGTGAGCGCGAGATTGGCGATGTCGCCCTTGGGGTCGATGGCGATCGCCGGCACGCCGTCGAGCGCGGCCTCCTCGAGCAGCGACAGGCACAGGCCCGTCTTGCCGCTGCCGGTCATGCCGATGCAGATCGCGTGGGTGGTGAGGTCGCGCGAGTCGTAGAGCAGGTCGTCGCCGGTCTTGCCCGCCTTGGGGTCGAATTCCCGGCCGAGGTAGAAGGCGCCGAGGCGCTCGTAGGAGGGGAGTGGCATGGAAATCGGGGTGTGCGCGATAGTGATGGGGGGTAGTGTGGGGCAGGAAAGTGAACGGTGGCTAGATAGCCCCTGTCACCGCTTTGTTACCTGCCGGCGACTGACGGCGTAACCTCGGGCCCCTAGGATGACCGGTCCGGGGGGCCTGCAAGCGGATTCACCATGTCCATCGCGCTCGACCAGGTGACGAAACGGTACCGGTCCGTCCCGGTCGTCAACGACGTTTCCCTCAAAGTCGACCAGGGCGAGTTCCTGGTGCTGCTGGGACCCAGCGGCAGCGGCAAGAGTACGCTGCTGCGCGCGATCGCCGGGCTCACGGACATCGACCATGGCCGCGTCTCGCTGCACGGGCGGGACGTGACGCACGTGTCCGCGCGTCACCGCGAGGTCGGGTTCGTGTTCCAGCACTATGCGCTGTTCGGCCACATGACGGTCGGCGAGAACATCGAGTTCGCACTGCGGGTCCGCAGGGTCAAGGCCGCCGAGCGCCGCGCCCGCCGCAAGGAACTGCTGCGACTCGTCGCACTGGAAGGCATGGACGACCGCCTGCCGACCCAGCTGTCGGGCGGGCAGCAGCAGCGCATCGCGGTGGCCAGGGCGCTCGCGCACCGGCCCCAGGTGCTGCTGATGGACGAACCGTTCGGCGCGCTCGATGCCAAGATCCGCGAGGAGCTGCGCACGACCATCCGGCAGATCCAGCGCGACCTGGGCATGACGACGATCCTGGTGACGCACGACCAGGAGGAAGCCTTTGCGCTCGCCGACCGCATCGGCGTGATGAACCAGGGCCGCCTGCTCGAATGCGGCCGCCCCGACGATCTCTACACCCGGCCGCAGACACGTTTCGTCTCGACGTTCCTCGGCGCCGCGAACCTGGTTCTCGGGTACCGGACCGCGGCCGGTCTGCGGTTCAGCGCCGAGGTGGCTGCGGGTGAGGCGGTGCCCCGGGAGGTCGTCGCCGTCCTGCGGCCCGAGGAAGTCGAGCTCGGTGCGTCCCAGGACGTCGTGCGCTCCAATTTCGTCGGCTACGGTGCCGTCGAGGAAGTGCTGTTCGGGGGCGCGGTCGAGCGACTCCGGGTGCGGATGTCGGACGATGGACCGGTCGCCGTGGCACCAGGTCGCGAGGAGCACTCGGATAGCGGATCGCTGCTGCACGTGTCGCGCACGCTGCCCGAGCAGCGATCCTTCCCGGTCGTCCCGGGACAGCGCGTCGCGGTGGGCGCGCGGCGCGTGCACGTGCTGCCGACCCCGATCTCGAGCTTCACCGTCGTGGCGGACACGCCGGAGGCCGCGCGGGCGCTCCACGACTCGCCACTGCTGTCGACGTTGCGCGTCCGCATGAACGCGCGCATCGCCACGCGCATCGGCGAGGTCGCGCGTGCGATCCCCGGCATGCCGACGCTCGCGACCGGACCGGGCAGTTGCGATGCTGCGGAGTGGCAGGTCCGCAACGGGGCGAGGCAACTGCTGTGCGTGCCGCCCTCGGCGCCCCTGCCGCAGCACGTCGTGATCCACACGCTCGATCCAGAGGCGCGACGTGCGACCGTCCCGGTCGCCGCGAGCCTGCTGCGCCACGTCGCGGCCGAGGCCGTCTACCTCGCCATTCATGCGGAGCCGTCGTCGGAGCGGGAGCGTGCCGAATACACGCGCGACCTGCTCGACGCGCGCTCGGCCGCGCTCGCCGGCCACGGCCTCGACATGCGCACTGAGCTGCGCATCGGCCGCGAGGCCGAGGAACTGCAGAAGGAACTCGACGCGCACCCGAACTCGATGCTCGTGCTCGGCACGTCGGATCCCGAGCGTATCGACTGGACCTGGATGCGCGGGATGCTGGAAGGCGTGCCCGGCCGGCCGGTGCTGATCGTCTGCGCGCCGCCCGCGGACGGCACCCGGGAGCATTGACCGGTGTCGTGGTTTCGCAAGCCGAGCATCCTGCCGGGCTTCGGCCTGACCCTGGGCTTCACCACCTTCTTCCTGAGCGGCGTGGTGCTGCTGCCGCTGGCCGCCCTCACGTTCAAGGCCGCGTCGCTCACGTGGCCCGAGTTCGCCGGCATCCTGCTCGACCCGCGCTCGCTGGCGTCGTACCGGCTGAGCTTCGGCGCCGCGCTGCTCGCCGCGGCCGTGAATTCAGTGTTTGGGTTCATCGTCGCGTGGTCGCTGGTGCGCTACGACTTCCCCGGACGCCGTCTCGTCGATGCCCTGATCGACCTGCCGTTCGCACTGCCAACCGCGGTGTCCGGCATCGCGCTCGCAACGGTGTTCGCGCCGACAGGCTGGCTCGGACAGAAGCTTGCGACGTTCGGCGTGCAGATCGCCTACACCTGGATCGGCGTGGTCGTCGCGCTAACGCTGATCGGCCTGCCGTTCGTCGTGCGCTCGGTGCAGCCGGCGCTGATCGAGGTCCAGCGCGACCTCGAGGAGGCGGCGGAAACGCTCGGTGCAAGCCCTATTACCATCTTCCGCCGCATCATCCTGCCTGCCGTGCTGCCCGCGCTGCTCACGGGCTTCACGCTGGCGCTGGCACGCGGAATCGGCGAGTACGGGTCGGTGGTGTTCATCTCCGGCAACCTGCCGTTCAAGACCGAGATCACGCCGCTGCTGATCGTGATCAAGCTCGAGCAGTTCGACTACGGCGGGGCGGCCGCGCTCGGCTTCATCATGCTGGTCATGTCGTTCGTGATGCTGTTCGCGATCAACCTCGTGCAGGCCTGGAACCGGCGCGCGCACGCGGGGCGGGAGCGCTGACGTGGCGGGCCTCGCACCCCGGGTCGAGCGACGGCGCCACGAGCCGATGTCCGCGCGCGTCGCCAGGGTCGTGCTCATTGGCGTGTCGATCGCATTCCTGTCGCTGCTGCTGCTCGCGCCGCTCGGTGCCGTGCTCGCGCAGGCGCTGGCCAAGGGGCTCGCCGCCTACGCGGAGAGCTTCACGGATCCCGACACGCTCGCGTCGATCAAGTTGACGCTGTTCACGGCAGCCATCGTGGTGCCGGCCAACACCGTCTTCGGCATCTGCGCGGCGTGGGCGATTGCCAAGTTCGAGTTCCGCGGCAAGAGCCTGCTCATTACGCTCATCGACCTGCCGTTCGCCGTGTCGCCGGTGGTGGCGGGCCTGGTGCTCGTCAGTTTGTTCGGCGTGCACGGCTGGTTCGGCGAGTGGCTGCAGGACCGCGACATCGCGAT
>DAOMFD010000126.1:0-2178 GCA_035429605.1 Steroidobacteraceae bacterium
CCCAGATGGAGCCGGTGGCGAGCGCGAGGAACGTGAACGAGGCGCCGATCGGCGCCGCGGCGGCCGCGGCGGCGTGCGCCAGCTTGATGCGCCAGACGAGCCCGATGGCCGCCGCGACGGCCATCACGACGTAGGTGAACATCGACATCCACGCGCTCGGGGCGTGCACGTACAGGATGCGGAATGCGTCGCCCTGCTGGTAGTCGGCGGGCGCCTTCACGAGCCCCCACCACGCGGCGAGCAGGATCAGACCCAGGGCCGGCCAGCCGAACCAGGGCGCCAGCTGGCCGAGCAGGCGGTACGCGTGCGGAGGCGAAGCGAACTTATGCAACCAGGTCCACATGGAGGTCCTTGTCGATGACTCTTGTACGTGCCGTCAGGTCTCTACGCTGATCCGGATCGCGGCCGACATACCCAGGGGGCCGAGGCTCAGCACCAGGAAGAAGATCGCGGCGAGCAACTGCAGCGGCCCGGCCGGCGAATCGCCGTCCATCGCCATGGTCACGGCCCGCGACCCGAAGATGAGCAGCGGCATCGCGAGCGGCAGCACCAGCAGCGACAGCAGCACGCTGCCGCGTCGCACGCCGACGGTGAGCGCAGCGCCGATCCCGCCCAGGACGCTGAGCGTGGCCGTGCCGAGCAGCAGCGATACGACGAGCGTGCCCCAGGCTTCGAACGGCAGGCCCAGGGCCGTGCCGACGATCGGGGAAATCACGACGAGCGGCAGCCCGGTCAGCACCCAGTGACAGGCCACCTTGGCCAGCAGCAGCCATCCCAGTGGTTGTCCGGTCAGCACCCATTGCTCCATCGTGCCGTCTTCGACATCCGCGCGGAACAAAGATTCCAGCGCGAGCAACGAAGCGAGCAATGCGGCAACCCACACGACACCGCCCGCGATCTGGCGCAGCTGCTGCAGGTCCGGTGTCGTGGCCAGGGGGAACAGCGTAGTGACAACTACGTAGAAGATCAGTGGCTGCGCGACCTCGTCCCAGCGGCGCCAGGCGAGCGTGAGGTCGCGCCGGAACACGAGCCGGGCGGCGGCGGAAACCGAGGCGCGACGCATCAGCCGAGCTCCAGCCGACGCAGGTTCGGCGAATGGTCCAGCAGGCGCTGGTGTGCCGCCGCGAACGCGAGCCCGCCGCGCTGCACGTGTTCCTGTATGAGTTCCTCGACCAGCGTGATGCCGGCGGTGTCGAGATTCGTGACGGGTTCGTCGAGCACCCAGAGGGAGGCCTCGGCGAGCAGCAGGCGAGCGAGCGCGAGACGCCGCTTCTGGCCGGCCGACAGCGAGCGGGCCGGCAGGTCGCCCCGGGAAAGGATGCCGCAGCGATCGAGCGCCGCATCCACCTCCTTGGGCGTAAGGGTCTGGCGCAGGCCGGCGAGGTATTTCAGGTTCTCCCGGGCGGTCAGGTCCGCCTTGAGCGAGTTAGGGTGACCCAGGTAGCCAAGCTGGGCGTGAAATTCGTCGCTCGCGCCCCGCACGGGCTTGCCACACCAGTCGATCTCCCCGGTCTCGGCGGGCAGCAGGCCGCAGACCACGCGCAGCAGTGTCGTCTTGCCGACCCCGTTGGGGCCGGTGACCTTGAGGAACTCGCCCGCACGCAAGACGAACGACACACCCTTCAGGATGTGCCTGTCACCTCGCCACGCATTTATCGCTCGAGCCTCGAGCACCGCCCCATCGGGCACCATGGATCCTCCGCCGACTCTCGCACGGTCCGGTCGCCCGGTACCCGAGCGGCGGGGCGACTTAAGTCGGCGCGCAGTCTAGCAAATCGAGAATCATTCCTGCGCTGCGGTATGCCGCAAGGGGGCCTCTTCCAGCGGCTCGAGGATGACCAGTTCGACCCCCTCCTCTACGCGGTCTCCCGACTTGACCGGCACCGAAATCACGGTTCCGTCCCAGGGCGCCGCCAGGGCGTGCTCCATCTTCATCGCTTCGAGGACGACCAGTACGTCGCCAGCCGCGACCCGCCGCCCCGCGACTGCCCTGACGTCCAGGACGTGCCCCGGCATCGGCGCCCGCAGGTGCCCTTCGTGCTCGGCCGACGCATGGTGCAGCGCGCCGGTGTCCTCGTGGAATTCGAAGCGCAGGCACTGGCGCCGCACCACGAAGGCATCCGGTCGCTCCTCGATGCCCGCCGCGAACGGCTGGCCGTCCAGCGATCCCACCAGCCG
>DAOMFD010000126.1:2278-5585 GCA_035429605.1 Steroidobacteraceae bacterium
GTGTGCGGGCCTTCGACGTCCGTCCGCTCCAGAGCCTTGCGCAACAGGGCGACGGCCGCACCACGGTCGGCGCCCCAGGCGACGACTTTGGCGATCATCGGGTCGTAGTGCACCGTCACCTCGTCGCCCTCTTCGACGCCGCTGTCCACGCGGACGTCCGGCAGCCCGTCCGGCAGCCGCAGGCGACGCAGGCGGCCGGTGGACGGCAGGAACCCGCGTTCCGGGTCCTCCGCATACAGCCTCGCTTCCATCGCGTGTCCGTGGCGGCGGATGGCCGATTGCTCGAGCGGCAACCGATCGCCGCCGGCCACGCGCAACTGCCATTCGACGAGGTCGAGGCCCGTGATCATCTCGGTCACCGGGTGCTCGACCTGCAGCCGCGTGTTCATCTCCAGGAAATAGAACTCGCGGCCGTCGAACAGGAACTCGACGGTGCCCGCGCCGCGGTAATCGACGGCGCGCGCCGCCGCGACGGCCGCTGCGCCCATCGCGGCGCGCGTCGCCTCGTCGAGGCCCGGGGCCGGCGCCTCCTCGATCACCTTCTGGTGACGGCGCTGCAGCGAACAGTCGCGCTCGAACAGGTGCACCGCCCCGCCATGGGCGTCAGCGAACACCTGGATCTCGACGTGCCTGCCCTTCTCGACGAAGCGCTCGAGCAGCACGCGCTCGTCCCCGAACGACCTGGACGCCTCGCGTCGCGCGCCGGCGAGCGCGTCAGGCAGTTCCGGCGCGCTCCGCACGATGCGCATGCCCTTGCCTCCGCCCCCCGCCGTCGGCTTGATCAGCAGCGGGAAGCCGAGCCTGTTCGATTCATCGCGCAGTCGCTCCAGAGTCTGGTCGTCGCCGTCGTACCCTGGCAGCACCGGGACGCCGGCCGCGGCCATCAGTCGCCGCGCCTCGCTCTTGGAACCCATGCGCAGGATGGCGTCCGCAGGCGGACCGACGAAGACGACCCCAGCCGCGTCACAGGCGCGCGCGAACGCGGCGTTCTCCGACAGGAAACCGTATCCGGGATGGATGGCCTGTGCGCCAGTCTGCCGCGCGGCGTCGAGGACGCGCTCGACGTTCAGGTAGCTGTCGCGGGCCGCGGCGGGCCCGATCTCGACGGCGATGTCCGCGAGCCGTGTGTGCAGGGCACCCCGGTCCGCTTCCGAATGCACCGCAATCGTGCGCACGCCGAGATGGCGCGCGGTGCGGATGACGCGGCAGGCGATTTCGCCGCGATTGGCGATGAGCAGGCTCTGGAACATGCGCCGCTACATCCGGAAGATCCCGTACGGGGTCTCGCCCTCGTCCGGGCGGCAGGTCGCCGCGGCGAGCGCGAGCTTCAGCACGTCGCGCGTGTCCGCCGGGTCGATGACACCGTCGTCCCACAGGCGCGCGCTCGCGTAATACGGGTGACCCTGGGTCTCGTACTGGCCGCGGATCTGGTCGCGAAACGCCTGTTCATCTGCCGCCGGCCACTCCTCCGCTCGTCGCTGCATGCCTTCCCGCCTGACGATCGCAAGCACGGTCGCGGCCTGCTCGCCGCCCATCACGGAGATCCGCGCGTTGGGCCAGCTCCACAGGAAGCGGCCCCCGTAGGCGCGGCCGCACATCGCGTAGTTGCCGGCGCCGAACGAACCGCCGATGACGACGGTGAACTTCGGCACCGACGCGCACGAGACCGCGGTCACCATCTTCGCCCCGTCGCGGGCGATGCCGCCGGCCTCGTACTTGCGACCGACCATGAAGCCCGTGATGTTCTGCAGGAACACGAGCGGGACGCGGCGTCGATTGCACAGTTCGACGAAGTGCGCGCCCTTGAGCGCCGACTCGGAGAACAGCACGCCGTTGTTCGCCACGATCCCCACCGGATACCCGCCGATGCTCGCGAACCCGCACACCAGCGTGGTTCCGTACAACGCCTTGAACTCGTCGAGTTCGGAGGCGTCCACGAGACGCGCGATCACTTCGCGTACGTCGTACGGGTGTCGGGTATCGCGCGGCACGACACCGTAGAGCGTGTCGGCCGCGTGGCGTGGAAGTCGTTCGGCCACCGGCGGCGGCCGCGAACCCTGCCGGTTCAGGCGTGCCACGAGCCGGCGCGCCAGCCACAGCGCATGCGCGTCATTGTCGGCGAGGTGGTCGACCACGCCGGACTGCCTGGCGTGCACGTCACCGCCGCCAAGCGTCTCCGCGTCCACGCGCTCGCCGGTGGCCGCCTGCACGAGCGGGGGCCCGCCGAGGAAGATCGTGCCCTGCTCCCGCACGATGATGGACTCGTCGCACATCGCCGGCACGTACGCACCGCCGGCGGTGCACGACCCCATTACCACAGCGAGTTGCGGAATCCCACGGGCCGACATCTGCGCCTGGTTGTAGAAGATGCGGCCGAAGTGCTCGCGGTCCGGGAACACTTCGTCCTGGCGCGGCAGGAACGCCCCGCCGGAATCCACGAGGTAGATGCACGGCAGGCGGTTCTCGAGCGCGACGTCCTGCGCCCGCAGGTGCTTCTTCACCGTGATCGGGTAGTAGGTCCCGCCCTTGACGGTCGCGTCGTTCGCGACGATGACGCATTCGAGGCCGCTCACGCGCCCGATGCCGGCCACGACCCCGCCGGAGGGGATCCAGTCGCCGTACAACTCGTGGCCCGCCAGCTGGCCGATCTCGAGGAAGGGCGACCCCGGATCGAGCAGGCGGTCGACGCGGTCGCGGACGAACATCTTGCCTCGCTCTTCGTGCTGCTTGCGCGCCGCGGCGGAGCCGCCGGCCTTCACCCGCCGCACGAGTTCGCGCAGCTCGCGGGCAAGGCTGCGATTGACGGCGTCGTTGCCGGCAAACTCCGCAGAGCCCGGGTCGACGCGGCTGTCGATCACGCTCACGTGCCCACCTCCACCGCGATGACGGCTGCGCCGGACATTCAGGTGGTCGCCGCGAACAGTTCGCGCCCGATCAGCATGCGCCGGATCTCGCTGGTGCCGGCGCCGATCTCGTAGAGCTTGGCATCGCGCAGGATCCGGCCCGCCGGGAAGTCGTTGATGTAGCCGTTGCCGCCGAGCGCCTGGATGGCGTGCAGCGCGACGGCGGTCGCCTGCTCGGAGGCGAGCAGGATGCAGGCCGCGGCGTCCATGCGCGTCGTGCGACCGCGGTCGCACGCACTCGCGACCGAGTAGACGTAGGCGCGGGACGAGTTCGTCGCCGCGTACATGTCGGCGAGCTTCCCCTGCATGAGCTGGAAGCTGCCGATCGGCTGGCCGAACTGCTTGCGTTCGTGGACGTAGGGCAGGACGAGGTCGAGGCTGGCGCGCATCAGTCCCAGCGGTCC
>DAOMFD010000127.1:0-5580 GCA_035429605.1 Steroidobacteraceae bacterium
GTCTTTCTCCTGACCAAGTTCGACAAGCTGGTCACGATCCAGCAGTAGGCGGGCTTGCTCACGTCCGGCGCATGGTCCGAGGCGCGGCTGGGATACCGCTTCGGCGACCCGGCGCTGCTCGACGCCGCGCTGACGCACCGCAGCGCCGGCCGCGCGAATTACGAGCGACTCGAGTTCCTGGGCGACGCGGTGCTCAACTTCGCCGTGGCCATGCTCGTCTACCGGACCTACCCTGACGCGGACGAAGGCGACCTGAGCCGGTACCGCGCGAGCCTCGTGAGCGGCGAGTCCCTGGCGGACATCGCTGGCGGCCTCGGCCTGGGGGAGCAGCTGCGCCTCGGCAGCGGCGAGCTCAAGACCGGCGGATTCCGGCGCAGGTCGATCCTGGCCGACGCGCTCGAGGCGCTGTTCGGCGCGATTTACCTCGACGGCGGGCACACGGCCGTGGCGACGGTGATCGAGAGCCTGTTCGCGGGCCGTCTCGCCGTGCTGCCGGAAGCGCGGGACCTCAAGGACCCGAAGACGCGCCTGCAGGAACTGCTGCAGGGAAAGGCTGAGCCACTGCCGAGCTATGCATTGGAGGACGTGAGCGGTGAGCCTCACGAGCACTGGTTCGTCGCGAGCTGTGAAGTGGCGTCGCTCGGACTGCAAGAGCGAGGCGAAGGCACGAGCCGGCGGCGAGCCGAGCAGGCCGCCGCGCAGCGCGTGCTGGACCTGCTCGCTGAGCGAGGGCTCGGCCAATGACCGGGCAGGCGCAGGCCGGCCACACGGCCCGCTGCGGCTTTGCCGCGCTGGTCGGCCGGCCGAACGTCGGCAAGTCCACGCTGCTGAATGCGCTGCTCGGCCGCAAGGTGAGCATCGTGAGCCCGCGACCGCAGACGACGCGCACGCGCATCCACGGCGTGCTGACGCGGCCGGGCATGCAGATCGTGTTCGTGGACCTGCCCGGCATCCACGCCAAGCAGCCGCGCGCGATCAACCGCTACATGAATCGCACGGCGCTGGCGTCGCTCGCCGATTCCGACGTCAACCTGTTCGTGATCGAGGCGCTGCGCTGGACCGAGGAGGACGAACGCGCGCTCGCCGAGTTGCGCGCTGCAGGGCGTCCGATACTCCTGCTGATCAACAAGTCCGATCGTGCCCAGCCGCGGTCGCGGCTGCTGCCCTTCATCGCGGAGGTCTCTGCCAAGGCGGACTTTGCGCAGGTCGTGCCGCTGTCGGCGCTCAAGCGCAAGAACCTCGACCGGTTGCCGGAGTTGATCGCGGGGTACCTGCCGGAGTCGCCGCTGCTCTTTCCGCCCGAGCAGGTGACCGACGTGAGCGACCGCTTCATGGCCGCGGAGATCGTCCGCGAGAAGCTGACGCGACGACTGCAGGAGGAAGTGCCGTACGGCCTCGTCGTGGAGGTCGAAGGCATGGGACCGGCGGAGGACGAGCCGGGCAAGCTCGTGATCCAGGCGGTGATCTGGGTCGAGCGGGCCGGGCAGAAGGCGATCGTGATCGGCAAGGGCGGCGAGCTGCTGAAGGAGGTCGGCCGTGCAGCGCGGCTCGACCTGAAGCACTACTTCGGCAAGCCGGTGCACCTCGAGCTCTGGGTCAAGGTGCGCGAAGGCTGGTCCGACGACGAGAGCGCGCTGCGCCGGTTCGGGTACGAAGCGTGAGCGGCGCGGCTCGCCGCGTGCAGCTGCAGCCTGCCTACCTGCTGCACCATTACGCCTGGCGGGACTCGAGCCGGATCCTGGAACTGCTGACGCGCGACCATGGACGCGTCTCGGTATTCGCGCGCGCCGCCCGGAGGGGAGGCTCGTCGCTGCCCGCGGCATTGCAGCCGTTCTCCGCGCTGCTCGTGTCCTGGACGGCGCGCGGGGAAGCCGGCCAGCTCACGGGAGCGGAGGCGGCGGCGCCCCCGGCGCGGATCGACGGGGACCGGCTGATGAGCGCCTTCTACGCCAATGAACTGCTGGTCAAGCTGTTGCCGCGCCACGATCCGCACCCGGCGCTCTACGACTCGTACGCGACCCTGCTCGAGAGGCTTGCCGACGCGACGCGCCGGCCGTCGCGCGCGCTGCGCCTGTTCGAGAAGCGGCTGCTCGACGAACTCGGCTGGGGCCTGAGCCTCGAGTCGGACGCCTCGGGCCGGCCGATCGACGTCGGCGGCAGCTACCGCTATCGCGTCGACGGCGGCGCGGAACGACTCGATGGAGTCGCGGAGGGAAGCTTGGTATTTTCCGGGGCGTCGCTGGTGTCGCTGGCGCGGGAGGAACTCGGCGACGACCGCAGCCTCGCCGACGCGCGCCGGCTGCTCAAGGCGGCGCTGGACCAGTGCCTGGACGGCCGGCCACTGCGCACGCGCGAAGTGATGAACGCGATGCGCGCCCGCGGTGGCGCGCAGGGAGGCTGAATCGTGCTGACCCATCCGCTGAAGCTCGGCGTCAACATCGACCACGTGGCGACGCTCAGGCAGGTGCGCCGGGCGATTTACCCGGACCCGCTCTACGCGGCGCTGATCGCCGAGCAGTCCGGCGCCGACAGCATCACCCTGCACCTGCGCGAGGACCGCCGCCACATCCAGGACCACGACGTGACGCGCATGCGCGAGAGCCTGCAGACGCGCATGAACCTCGAGATGGCGGCGACCGAGGCGATGGTCCGGTTCGCGGCCGGGCTCCGCCCGCAGGACTGCTGCCTGGTCCCGGAGCGCCGCGAGGAACTGACGACCGAGGGCGGTCTCGACGTCGCCGGCCAGGTCGACCGCCTGAAGGATTGCTGCGCAGCTCTCGACGACGCGGGAATCCGGGTGTCGCTGTTCATCGATCCGGAGCCCGAGCAGCTCGAGGCGGCGCTCGATGCCGGCGCGCCGGTCGTCGAGCTGCACACCGGCGCGTATGCGGATGCCACGGGCGAGCGCCAGGCGATGGAACTGGCGCGGCTCGTGGAGGCGGCGCAGTTCGGCGCGCGGATCGGGCTCACGGTCCATGCCGGACACGGGCTCAACTACCACAATGTCCAGCCGGTGGCTGCGATACCGGAAATCGTCGAACTCAACATCGGCCACGCAATCGTGGCGAGGGCGGTGACGGACGGCATCGGGCCCGCGGTGCGCGAGATGAAGGCGCTGATGGATGCAGCCCGTCGTGGCCTCAGGGTCACGGGCTGAGGCCATGCTCACGTGATCTTCGGCATCGGCACTGACGTCGTGCAACTGGCGCGGGTCGAGGCCACCTACGCCCGGCACGGCGAGCACTTCGTGCGCCGGCTGCTCATGCCAGCGGAGGAGACCGCGTTTCGCTCGTACCGCAGGCCGGTGCGGTTCCTGGCGATGCGATTCGCCGCCAAGGAGGCCATCGTCAAGGCACTCGGGACCGGGTTCGCGCACGGCGTCTGGATCCGCGACGTCGGCATCGTCCCGAATGCGTGGGGCCGCCCGGAGGTCATCTGGTCCGAGCGGGGCCGCCGGGTGCGCGACGGCCTCGGGGCAGGCGAGGGGCACGTGACGCTGACGGACGAGGCGGGCCTCGTGGTCGCGGTCGCCGTGCTCCTGCGACGGGGGGCGACGTGACCATCAGCAACGTGTTCGCGTTCGACATCGAGACGGTGCCCGACGTCGAGTTCGGCCGCCGCCTGTACGGGCTCGAGGGATTGTCCGACAAACAGGTCGGCTACGTGATGCAGACCCGCCAGCGCGAGCAGACGGGATCGGAGTTCCTCTCGCTCGAGCAGCAGCGCGTCGTCGCGATCTCGGTCGCCATGCGGACGCGGGAGGGCTTCAAGGCCTGGAGCCTCGGGGACGCCGCCTCGCCGGAGTCGGAACTCGTGACCCGGTTCTACGACGGTATCGCGCGCTCCAGCCCGACGCTCGTGAGCTGGAACGGCAGCGGCTTCGACTTGCCGGTGCTGCACTACCGCGCCATGCGGCACCGCGTGCAGGCCGCCCGCTACTGGGAGACGGGCGACGAGGAGCAGTCGTTCCGGTTCAACAACTACCTGGGGCGCTTTCACTGGCGGCACATCGACCTGATGGACGTGCTGGCCGGATACCAGGGTCGCGGACGCGTGGGCCTCGACCGCATGGCCCAGCTGCTCGGCCTGCCGGGCAAGCTCGGCATGTCCGGCGAGGGCGTCTGGGACGCGCACCTCGAAGGGCGGGTGGAGGACATCCGCAATTACTGCGAGACGGACGTCATCAACACCTACCTCATCTACCTGCGCTTCGAACTGATGCGCGGCCGGCTCACGCCGCAGGAACACGACCGGGAGTGCGGCATCGTGCGGGCGTGGCTGCAGGCGTCGGGCAAGCCGCACCTGGCGGAGTTCCTGGCCGCCTGGCCCGCCGCTGCTGAATGAAGAAGATCAGCGTCGCGCCGGAAGAGGCCGACATCGTCGATCTTTCGCACGAAGCCCACGGCGTCGCGCGCCTGGATGGCAAGGCGGTGTTCGTCGCGGACGCGCTGCCCGGGGAACGCGTCGTGCTGCGGCGGGTGCGCCGGCACCGGAATTTCGACGAGGCCGTGCTCGAGCAGGTGCTGAGCGCGAGCCCCGACCGAGTCCCTGCCGAGTGCCCGCACTTCGGCGTGTGCGGGGGTTGCGCGCTGCAGCACCTTGCGCCCGCGGCCCAGCTCGCGTTCAAGCAGGGGCAGCTGGTCGAGAACCTCGCGCGACTCGGCGGCGTCGCACCCGCGGCGCTATTGCCGCCCCTGACGGGGCCGACGTGGGGCTACCGTCGCCGCGCGCGCCTGGGCATCAAGTACGTGCCGCGCAAGGGACGCGTGCTGGTCGGGTTCCGCGAGCGCTCGGCGCCCTATGTCGCCGACCTGCACGAGTGCAGGGTGCTCGCGCCGCCGGCGGGCCGGCTGATCGACCCGCTCGCAGCGCTGGTCGCCGGGCTGTCGATCGCCTCGAGGGTGCCGCAGGCAGAGGTCGCGGTGGCCGACGACGCGTGCGCGCTCGTGCTGCGCGTGCTCGACGAGCCGTCCGCCACGGACCTGGCTGCGCTCGGGCGTTTCGAGGAGGACCAGCGGGTGCGCCTGTACCTGCAGCCGGGTGGCGCCGACTCCGTGCGCCCGCTGCGCACCGGCGCGCCTCCGCTGAGTTACGCACTGCCGGCGTTCGGCCTGACGCTGGAATTCGAGCCCACCGACTTCGTCCAGGTGAACGGCGCGTTGAACGAGGCCATGGTCAGCCGCGCCATCGAACACCTCGCCCTGGATCGCGGGCACCGCGTACTCGATCTCTACTGCGGCCTCGGCAACTTCTCGCTGCCGCTTGCGACGCGCGCCCGGGAAGTCGTCGGCATCGAGGGCGATGCGGCGCTCGTCCACCGGGCGCAGCGGAATGCGTCGCGGAACCTGCTCGCGAACGCGCAGTTCCACGCGGCGAACCTGGCCGGGGACACGACTCAGGCGACGTGGGCGAGGGCGCGATACGACCGGGTGCTGCTCGACCCGCCGCGCGCCGGGGCACGCGAGGTCCTGCCCGTGGTGGCTGCCAGCGGCGCCGGACGCGTCGTGTATATTTCCTGCCACCCGGGCAGCCTGGCCCGGGACGCCGGGATCCTCGTGCGGGAACACGGATTCCGGCTGG
>DAOMFD010000128.1:0-2482 GCA_035429605.1 Steroidobacteraceae bacterium
ACGAATTCCAGCGCTGCGTGGAGGCCGAGGACGTCGCGTCGCTGGTTCGCGTGCCCGGCATCGGCCGCAAGACCGCCGAGCGGCTCGTCATCGAGATGCGCGACCGTCTCAGGGCGACGGCGGGCCCGGCGGCGGCTGGCATGCCTGGGGCGATGCACGGCCGGGCGGCCACTCCGCAGGCCGAGGCCTACAGCGCGCTGGTCGCGCTCGGCTACAAGCCCGCGGAAGTGACGCGGCTGCTGCAGAAGGTCGATCCGGCGGTCACCGCGACCGAGGACCTGATCCGCCACGCGCTGCGCGCGGCGGCCGGCTGACGGAGCAACGCGATGATCGAGCAGGACCGCGTGATTTCCGCCGGGCCGCAGCGCGACGAGGAAGCGTACGACCGTGCCGTGCGGCCGAAGTCGCTCGCGGAATACGTCGGGCAGCCCGCCATGAAGGCGCAGATGGAGATCTTCATCGAGGCGGCGCGCAAGCGCGGCGATGCCCTCGACCACGTGCTGATCTTCGGTCCGCCGGGGCTCGGCAAGACGACGCTGGCGCACGTGGTGGCGAACGAACTGGGGGTGGGCTTCAAGCAGACCTCGGGCCCGGTGCTCGAGCGGCCGGGCGACCTGGCTGCGCTGCTGACCAACCTGCAGCCCAACGAGGTCCTGTTCGTGGACGAGATCCACCGGCTGAGCCCGGTCGTGGAGGAGATCCTCTATCCCGCGCTCGAGGACTTCCAGCTCGACATCGTGATCGGCGAGGGGCCGGGGGCACGTTCGATCAAGATCGACCTGCCGCCGTTCACGCTGGTTGGCGCCACGACACGCGCCGGCCTGCTCACGTCGCCATTGCGCGACCGGTTCGGCATCGTGCAGCGGCTGGAGTTCTACGGCCACGAGGAGCTTCGGCAGATCGTCGACCGCTCGGCGCGCATCCTCGGCATCGCCATGGACGACGCAGGCGCCACGCGCATCGCGCAGCGCTCGCGCGGCACGCCGCGCATCGCGAATCGGCTCCTGCGCCGCGTGCGCGACTATGCCGAGGTCAAGGCGCAGGGACGCGTAACCGAGTCGGTGTCCCAGGCTGCGCTCGACCTGCTCGACGTGGATCCCCAGGGCTTCGACCCGATGGACCGCCGGATCATGCTCACGATCATCGAGAAGTTCGCGGGCGGCCCGGTCGGCGTGGACAGTCTCGCGGCCGCGGTCGGCGAGGAGCGGGGCACGATCGAGGACGTGATCGAGCCGTTCCTGATCCAGCAGGGTTACATCATGCGCACCGCGCGCGGCCGCGTGGCCACGCGCAATGCCTACCTCCACTTCGGCCTGACGCCGCCTGCGATCGAGAAGCAGGGCGGTACGCTGGGCCTCTTCGACGGCTGAGGATGCAGGATGATCGGTGAACACTCCGCGCTGGACCTGATCCTCGGCGCCAGCTTCGTCGTGCAGTGCGTGCTCGCGCTGCTCGTGGCCGCCTCGGTGATGTCCTGGGCCATCATCCTGCGCAAGCGCAGCGTACTCGCCGAGGCGCGCGATGCGGCCGCCGCATTCGAGGACAAGTTCTGGTCGGGAGGCGACCTCGCGTCGCTGTTCAAGTCGCTCGACGGCAGCGCGACCCGGGGCATGGCCGGCGTGTTCGTCGCGGGTTTCCGCGAATTCTCGCGCCTGCGGCAGCAGACCGGTCAGGGCGGAGGACAGTTGCTCGAGGGCAGTCGCCGCGCGATGAAGGTCGCGCAACTCCGCGAGACCGATCGCCTCGAGCAGAACCTTGCGACGCTCGCGACCATCGGCTCGACGAGCCCGTACGTGGGCCTGTTCGGGACGGTGTGGGGCATCATGAGCGCGTTCCAGGGGCTCGGAAACGTGCAGCAGGCGACGCTCGCGACGGTGGCGCCGGCGATCGCTGAGGCGCTGATCGCCACCGCGATGGGCCTGTTCGCGGCGATCCCTGCGGTGATCGCCTACAACCGCTATGCCGACCAGGTCGGGCGCCTGGAACTGCGCTACGACACGTTCATGGAGGAGTTCTCCACCATCCTGCAGCGCCACGCCGGTTTCGGCGAGGACTGAGGAGCGCGGGCATGCGCAACCGTCGCGGCCGGAAGCTGATGGGTGAGATCAACGTCGTACCGTACATCGACGTGATGCTGGTGCTGCTGGTCATCTTCATGGTGACCGCGCCCATGCTGAGCCAGGGCATCAAGGTGGACCTGCCGAAGGCCGGCGCCGAGCCGATCCAGCCAGACAAGCTCGAGCCACTGGTGCTCAGCATCGACAAGGACGGGCAGATGTACCTGAACATCGGCAATCCACGCGCTGCGCAGGCCCCGGATCGGATCCTCGAGATCGCATCCGCCGCGATGCGCAGGGAACCCGAACGCCCCGTGCTGGTCAAGGCTGATACGGCCGTTGCGTACGGTCGCGTCGTGGAGGGCATGGTGCTGTTGCAGAAGTCCGGTGCCAGGAAGGTCGGCTTCGTCACCGAGCCGATCCCG
>DAOMFD010000128.1:2582-5496 GCA_035429605.1 Steroidobacteraceae bacterium
CGCCGGAAGGCGGAGGCCGAGGCGGAGCGCAAGCGGGCTGCGGAGGAGGCCGCTCGACAGAAGCAGGAAGCGGCCGCCCGGGCCGCGCAGGATGCCAAGGCGAAGGCGGCACGCGAGGCGGACCTGCAACGGCGCATGGCAGCGGAGGAAGCGGAAGGTGCCGCGATGGCGCGCGCCGGCGTCGTCGACGAGTATCGCGCCATACTGGTGCAGGCGATCGAGCGCAACTGGAACCGCCCGCCTTCGGCGCGGGCCGGGCTCTCGTGCACGCTGTACGTGACGCAGGCGACGGGTGGCACGGTGACGGATGTCAAGCTCGGCACCTGCAACGGCGACGGCGCCGTGCGGGAATCCATCGTCAATGCCGTGTATAAATCCTCGCCGCTGCCGGCACCGCGCGACCCACGCGCGTTCGAGCGCAGGCTCGAGATCGTGTTCGAGCCGAAGGAGTAGTCATTCGATGCGTCCTGGAAAGGTGATCAAGCCATCGCTTGCGATCGCACGATTCGCAACTCTCGCCGCGGCTCTCCTGGGCATGGCGGCGCCGGCGGTCGCGCAACTGCGCCTCGACATCACCGAAGGCGTGAAGGACGCGGTCCCGGTCGCGATCGTGCCGTTCGGCGGGCAGCCCGAGGGCGCTGCGACGGACATCGCGAGCGTGGTCGCCGGCGACCTGCGCCTGAGCGGACGGTTCGCGCCCCTCGATCGCAAGGACATGGTGACCCGGCCGACCAGCGGCACCGAGATCCGCTTCGAGGACTGGCGGTTGCTCAAGGCCGATTACATCGTCGTCGGGCACCTGGATGCCGACGGCACCTCGGTGTCGTTCGAGCTATTCAACGTGCAGACCGGCCAACCGCTGCTGGCCGAGCAAGTCACCGCGGCCGGCCCGAACCTCCGCACCGCGGCGCACCGGATCTCCGACCTCGTGTTCGAGCGCCTGACCGGCATTCCCGGCGCATTCTCGACGCGGATCGCCTACGTCTCGGTGGAGGGTCGGGCGCCCGATCGGCGCTACCGACTCGTGGTCGCGGATGCGGACGGCTACAACCCGCGCACCGTGGCGGAATCGGGCGACCCGTTGATGTCACCTGCGTGGTCGCCGGACGGCCAGAGCCTGGCCTACGTCTCCTTCGAGACCAAGTCGTCGGCCATTTACGTGCAGAAGCTTGCGACGGGAGAGCGACGCCGCGTGTCGGCACGGTCCGGCATCAATGGCGCGCCGGCGTTTTCGCCGGACGGTACGCGGCTCGCGCTCACGCTGTCGCGCGACGGCAACCTCGACATCTACGTGCTGGAGCTGGCCACCCAGGGGCTGACGCGCATCACGACCGACGACGCGATCGACACCGAGGCCGCGTGGTCTCCGGACGGCAAGACCCTGTACTTCACGTCCGACCGGGCGGGAAACGCACAGATCTATCGCGTGAACCTCGCCGACCCGTCGAGCGTGCAGCGCGTCACGTACACGAACGGGTACAACGCACGGCCCCGCCTGTCGCCCGACGGCAAGTCGCTCGCGATGGTGACGCTCGACCGTGGCTACCGCATCGGCCTGATGGACCTCGGGACTCGCGCGCTGCAGGTGCTCACCGACGGGCGCCAGGACGAGTCGCCGAGCTTCGCGCCGAACGGCGCCGTCATCATCTATGCGAGCGAGGACCGCGGTCCGGGATCGCTCGCCATGGTGTCGAGCGACGGTCGCTACCATGAGCGACTGAGCTCGAGCCGTGGCGACGTGCGGGACCCGGCGTGGTCACCGTATCCGCCGCGCTGATGAACGTGCCGCGTCGTTGTGGTAAAAACCCGCGCAACCTCTAGCGGGCACATCCGCCCGCGTCCCGTGACCGATCCTCGAGGAGCCTGCCAGATGAAGCTGACACACCTGCTCGCCGTGGCCGCATTGTCCCTGGGCGTGGTCGCCTGCCAGAAGCCCACGCAGACCAAGCCAGCGGCGACGCCCGAATCGCAGCCGGCGGCTGAAGGCGCCACGACCAGCGCGCTGCCGTCGTCCGGCGCCGCCGCCGGCAGTTCCACCCTGACCCCGCAGCAGCAGGCCCTGGCCCAGATCAAGAGCCAGAGCGTCATCTATTTCGACTACGACAGCAGCGAGATCCCGCAGCAGTACCTGTCGGCCGTCTCGGCCAATGCGAGCTACCTCGTCAAGTACCCGACCGCCCGGGTGCGCCTCGAGGGCAACACCGACGAGCGAGGCTCGCGTGAGTACAACATCGGGCTCGGTGAACGCCGTGCGCAGACGGTGCGCAGGGCGCTGCTCGCGCAGGGCGTGGCGGACGCGCAGATCACCACCGTGAGCTACGGTGAGGAGCGGCCGGCGGTCGAAGGGCACGACGAGACGGCGTACGCGAAGAATCGCCGCGTCGAGTTCGTGTACGCGCAGTGATTCCGTCATGAGTGCACGCATCAGCGCCCTGGCGGGTGCAATCCTGCTCACCTGCAGCGCCGGGGCGTTCGCGACCGCCAGCAACAAGGAACTCGAGGCTCGCGCAAACGACCTGGATGCGCGGCTCGCGGCGGTCGAGCGCGCCAACCAGACGCTCGTGCAGCTGCAGCAGCAGATCGAGTCGCTCCGCCAGGAACTGCGTTCCCTGCGCGGACAGGTGGATGAGGTGCGCCACGACCTCGACGGCCTTCGCCAGCAGCAGCGGGATCTCTATACGGACCTCGACCGTCGCCTGCTGCTCATCGAGAACGGCGCCGCGGCCGGGGTTCCCCAGGGCACGCAGCCGATCGACGCGGGCCGGCGCGACGCGGCGTCCGGCGCAGCCGGGACCTCGCAGCCGGGGCCCGCTGCGCCGTCCGAAGACGATATTCGCGCCGCCGACGAGACGACGCTCTACAGCGACTCGTTCGCGGCGCTGAAGGCGGGACGCTACGACGAGGCGGCCAGGGG
>DAOMFD010000129.1:0-5415 GCA_035429605.1 Steroidobacteraceae bacterium
CCCGCACCTGACCAGGAGCCGCGCCTGCCATGTACATACCGGGAGCGTTTGCGGTCACGGATGCAGCACGGATCACCGGGTTCGTCGACTCGCATCCGCTCGCGATCCTCGTCGGGCAGGTCGACGGCCGGTTGCAGGCCAATCACCTGCCATTCATACGCGCGTCGGAACTGGCGATCGGCGAGTACCTCATTGCACACACGGCCCGCGCGAATCCCGTGTGGCGACTGGGCGAGGCCGGCGCGAACGTCCTGCTCGTGTTCTCCGGTGCGGACGCCTACGTATCTCCATCGTTCTATCCGAGCAAGGCGACCGACCCAAGGACCGTCCCGACCTACAACTACGTCGCGGTGCACGTCGCCGGCACGCTGTCGTGCTCGCACGAGCGCAACGACAAGCGGGACGCAGTGACGCTGCTGACTCGCCGGATGGAAGCCGGCCGGCCCGACCCCTGGGCGATCGACGACGCGCCGGTCGACTACATCGACCGGATGCTCGACGGCATCGTCGCGCTCAGGCTGCGCATCGAATCGATCGAGGCGAAGTGGAAGGCCAGCCAGAATCGCACCGAGGTCGACCGCCGCGGCGTGATCGAGGCGCTCCGTGCTGCAGTGCACGATTCGCCAGCAGTCGAGGCGGCCCGGGCCGCCGAGCACGGCCTCGAACCCCGGAATCGTTGATGTCGGCATGCCGGGGGCGGTAGTGTCCGCCGACGGGCTTCGCGCTGGTCGTCGGATTCGGATACTTCGCACAAGGATAGTCGAGCCATGCTTCGTCACCTGCTGCTGCCGGCGGTCGCCGGCCTGATGCTCCTCGCGTGCAGCGCGTCCGCCGCGCCGTCCGTTCCCACCGGCCGGCTGCCGGACGACGTGCAGCCGCAGCGGTACCGCCTGCAGCTCGACATCGATCCTCGCCAGGCGCGGTTTTCCGGAGCCACGGACATCGACATCGACGTGAAGCGTCCGGTGCGCACTATCTGGCTGCACGGCCATGGCCTCGACGTGCGCAAGGTCACGGTCGAGAGCGGAGGACGACTGCTGAATGCCCGGTACAAGGAAATCGAGCCCCTGCACGGAGTCGCGAAGATAGACCTCCCTCGCCCGCTCCCCGTCGGTCGAGCCACGCTGCACTTCGAATACACCGCGCCGTTCCGGGACAGTCCCGATGGACTGTATCGGACCAAGTCTGGCGAGGACTGGTATGCATTCACGCAGTTCGAGTCGATCGACGCGCGCCGGGCATTCCCCTGTTTCGACGAGCCGCGATTCAAGACCCCATTCGAGGTGACCGTCACGGCGCCGGCGTCGGACAAGGTCGTGACGAATGGACCGGACGCCGACGCAACGGTGATCGCCGACGGCCGCATGCGGCACCGGTTCGAGCCGACCTTGCCTTTGCCGACCTACCTGGTTGCGTTTGCCGTCGGTCCGCTCGACATCGTCGGTATCAAGGTCCCGCCCAATTCCGTGCGCAGCAAGGAGCTGTCGCTGCGAGCCGTGGCGACCCGCGGCCGCGAGCCGCAACTCGCCTACGCGATCAAGCACACGCCAGAGATCATTGCGGCGCTGGAGCAGTACTTCGCAATTCCCTATCCGTACCCCAAGCTGGACATCATCGCGTCGCCGGTGCACCTCGGTGCGATGGAGAACGCCGGCGCGATCATCTTCGACGACACCTACGTGCTGCTGGACGAGCCCGCGCGACCCTCGCAGGAGCGCAACTTCTTCGAGGTCGTGGCGCACGAGGTGGCCCATCACTGGTTCGGAGACCTGGTCACGCCGGTGTGGTGGGACGACATCTGGCTCAACGAGTCGTTTGCCGAGTGGATGGGCGTGAAGATTGCCGCCCAGCTGCGACCCGACCTCGGCAGCCGCGCCGTCGAGTCCGCCGGCGTGGTGTATGCGATGGACGTGGACTCGAAGCGCGCCGGCCGGCCGATCCACGAACCGGTGACGGACAACTCCCGGATCGACAGCACGTTCGACGCAATCACGTACCTGAAGGGCGGCCAGGTGCTGGCCATGGTCGAGTCGTATGTCGGCGCGGAGAAATTCCGCAGCGGCATCCAGGATTTCCTGAAGCGCCACGAACATGGGTCGGCGACCTCCGACGAATTCTTTGCGGCGCTGGCGCAGGCGTCCGGCCAGCCGGCCGTGATCGCCGCGTTCCGGTCGTTCGTGGACCAGCCGGGAGTACCGCTGATTTCAATCGCTACGGGCCCGGGCAATGACGCCGAGCTGGTCGTCAGCCAGGATCGCTATCTCCCGATCGGCAGTACGCTGACCGGCGGCCAGCGCTGGCAGGTGCCGCTGTGCATGCATCAATATCCGGGCTCGGGCGCACCGAGCAAGACCTGTTCGCTGCTTGCAGACCGTTCGGGCTCATATCGAGTGGCGACCGGCACGGTCGCGCTCATGCCGAATGCGGATGGCGCCGGTTACTACCGCTTTGCACTGCCCGGGCCGCGGTTCAACGCGCTGCTGGATGCGGCACCGAGGTTACCCGAGTCGGAATCCATCATGGTCGCCGACAGCGCGGCCGCTGCATTCCTCGCCGGGCGCCTCGAATTCCCGCAGTTGCTGGACGCCGCGTCACGGCTGTCGACCAGCCCGAACAGCGTTGCGGCGACGTTGCTCGGCGACGAGCTCGCGATGATCAAGGATCGCTGGGCGGACGCCGCCACGCGTGACGCGATGGCTGCACGCATCCGTTCGATCTACGGACCGCGCCTCGCAGGGTTGGGGCTCGATCCCCGACGCGGCGCGTATTCGGCGGAACCCGCGGATCGCCGCGACCTGCGCAGGCTGCTCGCGACGCTCGTGATCGACGAGGGACGCGACGCCGACCTGCGCCGCAAACTTGCGGAGACCGCGCGGGCCTCCCTCGACGACCCGGCTGCGATCGATCCGGAGTTCCGGCCGCTGGTCTGGACCGTCGGCGTGCAGGACCTGGGCGAGTCGTTCGGCCAGGCCCTCGAGGCGAGGATGCTTGCGTCCGATGACGGCCTGCTGCGAGCCGACGCCGCATGGGCACTCGGCAATGCCGAGGACAGCCAGGGTTCTCGACGCGCGCTGGCGCTGGTACTGCGACCGGACGTCCGGCCCGGCGAGGTCGGCAGGATCCTGTACCCGCAGTTCGCGTCGCCACTGACGCGCGACTCGGCGTGGGCCTGGTTCAAGTCGAATACGGATCGAGTCATGGACAAGGTGGCCTCGATCTTCCAGGCGCGTTACTTCGAGCTCCTGGATTCTTTCTGCGATTCGCCCCATCGGAACGACATCGCCCAGTCGCTGGAAGCACAGGTCCGGAAGCTGGGCAGCGGCGAGCTCGAGATGCAGCGCACGCTCGAGGGCATCGACCTCTGCGTCGCGCAGCGGACTGCGCTCGGCCCGTCCGTCGAGGCGGCAATGCGCACCCAGTAAGTCACGAGCGGCGCGTGCACATGGATTCCCGATCCCGAACGCCCATCGCGCCGCCGATTGCCCGGGTCGAGCCGGCGACCGACGCCTATTTCGGCGAGAAGGTGACGGACCCGTACCGGTGGATGGAGAACGACCAGGACCGCGACTGGCGGCCGTACCTCGAAGCGCAGAACGCTCACACCCGCGCGGTGCTGGACAATCTGCCTGGACGTGACGCGCTGCTCGAACGCATCCAGGCACTGTCGGGTGCACTCCCGACGGTCGCCGAGGTCCAGCTCGCCGGCCGCTGCCTGTTCTACGAGCAGCGCCCCGCTGGCGCGAACAACTTCAAGCTGTTCGTGCGCGAGTCGGGGCAGGACCGGCTGCTCATCGATCCGACGACGTACGACACCGACGGTCACCACGTTTCGCTCGACTGGTGGGAGGCGGCGCCCGACGGCAGCAAGGTCGCCTTCGGACTGTCGCAGGACGGCAGCGAGGACTCGACGCTGCATGTCGTGGAGACCGCCACCGGGCGCGTGCTGCCCGAGCGGATACCGCAGGCGGAAGGCGCCAATCCGCAGTGGGTTCCGGATGGGACGGGCTTCTTCTACAACCAGCTCACGGGCGCGGTCGGCAGTCCCGATCGCTTCCTGGACTCGCGCGCGCGGTTTCATCGTCTCGGTACTGATCCCGCCGCTGATCCGGTCGTCATGGCGCGCGGGCTGGATCCGCGCGTGGTCTTCGACCGGATCCAGATGCCGTACGTGTACACGTTCACTACGTCTGCGGACGTGATCCTCGTGCTGGCGGACGTGCGTACCGAAGCGCGCCTGTTCATCGCGAATCGCGCGGACGTCCTGGCAGGCCAGGCCCGCTGGCGACCCGTCGCCGACTTCCCCGACGAGATCACGGACTTCGACCTGGACGGCAACGTTCTCTACCTGCTGGCGAACCGCGGCCATCCGCGCGGCCGCGTGCTCAAGGTCGCGACGCAATCGCCGGATCTCGCCGGAGCCGTCGAAGTCGTGCCGGAGTCCGCCCTGGTGCTCGAGGACCTGAATCGCGCGCAGGACGGACTCTACATCCGCGCCATGGACGGCGGACTCGGTCGCCTGCTGCGGTTCGGGAATGACGGCAAGCTCTCCGGCATCGCCTTGCCTTTCGACGGCACGCTCGGCGACATCGCGACGGACGTGGACGCGCCTGGCGCGGTGCTGATCCTGTCGGGGTGGCTCACGCCGACCGGGGTCTGGACCGTCGACGCCCGCGGCAAAGTGAGCGACACCGGACTCACTTCCAAGCCGTCGATCGATGTCAGCCCTTACGCGACGGAACGCCGCTTCGCGACAGCCAGGGACGGCACGCGCATTCCGTACGACCTGGTCTATCGCAAGGACCTCGAGCGCGACGGGAGCAACCCGGCCTACATCTCCGCGTACGGCAGCTACGGCATCCCAGCCAATACGCCGCGTTACCTGGGAAGATCTCTGGCGCTGGTCGACCAGGGCGCGATCGTGGGCTACGCGAGCGTGCGCGGCGGCGGGGAATACGGGCGTGACTGGCATCGCGGCGGCCAGCTCGACAACAAGCCGAACACCTGGCGCGACCTGATCGCCGTGTGCGAGGACATGATCGCGAACGGTTACACCGCGCCGTCGCACCTTGCGATCGGAGGTCGCTCCGCCGGAGGCATCACGGTCGGCCGTGCGATGACGGAGCGTCCCGACCTGTTCGCGGCCGTCGTGTCGGGCGTGGGCTGGCACAACCCGCTGCGCTACGTCGCGGAGCAGAACGGTTACGGCGAGGAGCCCGAGTGGGGCGCGATCAGCACCGAGAGTGGCTATCGCGCGCTCAGGCGGATCGACAGCTACCACGCGGTGGAGGACGGCGCGAACTACCCTGCCGTGCTGCTGACCACGGGCGTGACCGATCCGCGCGTGTCGCCATTCCACGCTGCCAAGATGGCGGCGCGCCTGCAGGCCGCGAGCGCCAGCGGCAGGCCGATCCTGCT
>DAOMFD010000130.1:0-5341 GCA_035429605.1 Steroidobacteraceae bacterium
AGCGCCTTCGCACGCAGTCCCGCCTGCTCCATGCTGATGAACCACTGCGGCGTCGCGCGGAAGATCACCGGCGTCTTGTGGCGCCAGCAGTGCGGGTAGCTGTGGCGGACCGATTCCTGGTGCAGCAGCGCGCCCTTCTCGGCCAGCAGCTCGACGACGTGCTTGTTCGCGTCGAAGACCTTCTGGCCCGCGAAGACCGGCGTCGACGGCAGGAACCGCCCGTCCGCGCCGACGGGATTGTCGACCGGCAGCCCGTACTTGCGGCCCACCACAAAGTCTTCCTGGCCGTGGCCGGGCGCCGTGTGCACCGCGCCGGTACCGCTGTCGAGCGTCACGTGGTCGCCGAGGATTACGGGCACGATCCGCTCGTAGAACGGGTGACGCAGTTGCAGTCCTTCGAGCGCCGCACCTTTCGCGCGAGCGATTTCGCGCAGTGACTTCGCGCCGGCGCGCGACAGTACGGCGGCGGCGAGCTCGGATGCCAATACGAGCATGTCGGTCCCGCCGCCGGATTCCACTTCGAGCAGTGAATACTCGAATTCCGGGTGCAGTGCGACGGCGTGGTTCGCCGGCAGCGTCCACGGCGTCGTGGTCCAGATGACGACGCTCGCCCTGCGGTCGGGGACGGATCCGGCTCCGAAGCGTCGCGCGAGGTCCGCCCGGTCCACGACTTCGAATCGGACGTCGATGGACGGCGACGTGCGTTCCTCGTACTCCACCTCGGCCTCGGCCAGCGCCGAGCGGCAGTCGAGGCACCAGTGCACGGGCTTGTAGCCCTTGTACAGGTGCCCGTTGCGGATGATCTGCGCGAACGCACGCAACTGCTCGGCCTCGTAGCGCGGGGCCATCGTCAGGTACGGGTTCCCCCACTCGCCCATGACGCCGAGGCGGATGAAGTCCTTGCGCTGGACGTCGACCTGTTCCATCGCGAACTCGCGACAGGCCTGGCGGAATGCCTTGGCGTCGAGCACCTTGGCGTCGCGCCCGCGTGACTTCTCGACCGCGTGCTCGATGGGCAGCCCGTGACAGTCCCAGCCCGGCACGTAAGGCGCGTCGTAGCCGTCGAGCCCGCGCGCCTTGACGATGATGTCCTTCAGGACCTTGTTGACCGCGTGGCCGATGTGGATCGCGCCGTTCGCGTAGGGCGGACCGTCGTGGAGGACGTACCTGGGGCGGTCCGCCGCGATGGCCCGCAGCGTCGCGTAGGTTCGATGATCCTCCCACCACGCGAGCATCTCCGGCTCGCGGCGAGCGAGGTCGCCCTTCATCGGGAAGGCGGTCTCGGGGAGGTTGATGGTGTGCTTGTAGTCAGCCATGCGAAGGACGCGTCAGGACCCGGGGGCGGCGAGCAAAGAACTGGGAATTTTGCCGTAACAGCGGCATTTTCTCCATTGAAATCGGCGACTTGCCCGCGGACTCAGGCGCCGAGCGCGGCACGGGCTTCCGCGGCGTCCCGATGCATCTGCTCGACCAGCGCGTCGAGCGACTCGAACCGCCGCTCGTCCCGGAGCCGTCGGACGAAATCCACGTCGAGGTACTTCCCGTAGAGGTCGCCGTCGAACTCGAAGACGTGCACCTCGAGGAGCGGTTCCGTGCCGTTGATCGTGGGACGCGTGCCGAGGCTCACCACCGCGGGATGGTTCACGAGGCCCGGACCGCTCACGCGCACCGCGAACACGCCCCACAGGGGCACGACCTTCCGGTGCAGTGCAAGGTTCGCAGTCGGGAAGCCGAGCTTGCGGCCGAGTTGCTGGCCGCGCCGGACGCGACCGGCCATCCGGTACGGGCGACCGAGCAGCAGGCTGGCACGATCGAGGTCGCCCCGCTCCAGCGCGTCGCGCACCAGCGAGCTCGAGACTCGCTCGCCGTCGACGAGGAAACGTCCGACCTGCTGCACCTCGAATCCGTGGCGCACGCCGGCCTCGCGCAGCGTGGCCACCGTTCCCTCGCGCCTGCGGGCGAAGTGAAAATCGTGGCCCACGACCACGTGGCGCGTGCCGAGGCCGCTCACGAGCAGCCTGTCGACGAACTCCGACGCGCTCATGGCGCGCATGTTCGCGTCGAAGCGCAGCACGACGACGCGGTCGACCCCGTAGAGCGGCAGCGCCTCGATCTTCTCGCGGAGCCGCATCAGGCGCGCCGGCGCCGCTGGGCCTTCGAAGAATTCGCGCGGCGTGGGCTCGAACGTGACGACCGTCGCCGGGAGCCCGAGTTGCACGGCGCGCTCGCGAACGGCCGCGAGCATGTGCTGGTGGCCGCGGTGCACGCCATCGTAGTTGCCGATGGTCACCACGGAGCCGCGATGCGACTCGCGCAGGTTGTGCAGTCCGCGCACGAGTTCCATGGCCGGCTAGTTCCAGGCGAGAGTGGGCGCACGCCACGCGCGATCGGCCACCGCCGCACTCACTGCGCCGGGCCCTCGGGCTTCGGCGGGATCGGCCCGACCGACCGCACCCGCAGGTGACCGATGCGCATACCGAGCACGTACAGCGTGGCGAAGTAGAGCGTCGCGCCGCCGGCGACCAGCACCAGCGTCCATTCCATGCGCTTCATCGTGCGCATCGCCATCCAGTCCGAGGTGTCTCCGGCGACAAACCACAGGAACAGTCCCATCACCACGTTTGCCACGAGCACCTGAATCAGCATGGCGCGCCAGCCGGGCGCGTGGTGCAGGACGTGGGCGCGGCGCAGGCCCCGGTAGAGCTGTGCGGCGTTGTACCAGGCGGAGATGCCGATGTTGAGCGCGAGCAGCGCGTGCAGGCCCGGTCGGTTGCCGTAGAGCGCGAGCGGCAGCACGACGAACACGTTGAGCGCCATGTTGACGACGAGCGAGCGTATGCCGATCTTCATCGGCGTGCGGGTGTCCTGGCGCGCGAAGAATCCCGGGGCCAGTACCTTCACGAGGCTGAACCCCATGAGCCCCGTCGCGAACGCCATGACCGCGAGCATGGACATGCGCACGTCCTCGGCATTGAACTCGCCATAGTGGAAGATCGCCACGGTGAGCGGCCCGGCCAGCACGATGAGTGCGACGGTCGCCGGCGCCACCACGATGATCGTGAGGCGCAGCGCCCAGTCCAGCGTGGCGGCGAAGCGCTCGATCGATTCGGCCGCGTGGTGGGCCGCAAGCCCGGGGAGGATCACAGTCGCGAGTGCCACGCTGAAGACGCCGAGCGGGAACTCCATCAGGCGGTCGGCGTAGTACAGCCACGAGATGCTGCCGGTCACCAGGAACGACGCGATCAGCGTATCGAGCAGCAGTGCCACCTGCGAGACCGACGAGCCGAAGATCGCCGGCAGCATCAGCTGGCCGATCTTGCGCACGCCGGGGTGGTGCCATTGCCAGCGCGGACGGCGCAGCAGGCCGAGACGCACCATCGACGGCAGCTGGAACGCGAGCTGCACGGCACCCGCGACGAACACGCCGACCGCGAGCACCACTCCCGGCTTCGGGAACCGCGGCGCGATCCACGCGGCGAACGCGATCATCACCAGGTTCATCAGCGTCGACATGAGCGCCGGGACGCTGAATCGCTGGTAGCTGTTCAGCACGCCCGACGCCAGCGAAGCGAGCGAGATGAACAGCAGGTACGGGAACGTCCAGCGCAGCATGTCCACCGTGAGCTCGAACTTGCCCGCATCGGCGTGGAAACCGGGCGCGAACAGGAGCACGAAGACGGGCGCCGCCAGGATTCCCACGATGGTCACGACCGACATGAACCACGCCATCGTGCCCATCGCGCCGTCGACGAGGTCGCGCACCTCGTCGTGGGTGCGCTGGACCTTGTACTCGGAGACGACCGGCACGAAGGCCTGCGAGAAGGCCCCCTCGGCGAACAGCCGGCGCATGAAGTTCGGGATCTTGAACGCGACCAGGAACGCGTCCATCAGCACGCCGGCGCCGAACATCCGCGAATAGACCATGTCGCGGAGCAGGCCCGTGACCCTGGAGAGCAGGGTCAGCCCGCCGACGATGCTGGTGCTGCGGAAGAAGCCGCTCAAGCGAGGGCCGTCGCGGGCGCCGCGACTGGTGCAGGAATGGCCGGCATGGGGGACATTCTCCATTTTCGCGACGAGAAAATGGAGAATGTCCCCATACCCTCTGCTTTCGCCTCGAGAAAAAGGAGAATGTCCCCACCCTTGACCGGCGGCGACCGCCCCGCCAGAATATGCGGCTCTTTTAGGCTGATCGTGCCGGCAAGCCCCGGCCCCGCAGGAGACCGTTTCCGTGGCGAACATCAAGTCCGCAGAAAAGCGCGCCAAGCAGGCCGTCAAGCGCCGTGCCCACAACATGGCCGCCCGGTCGCGGCTGCGCAGCTCGATCAAGAAGGTGCTGGCCGCCGTGGCAGCGGGCGACAAGGCCGGCGCGTCCGCCGCGTTCAAGGCCGCGCAGCCGGTGATCGACACGATGGTGACCAAGGGCATCATCCACGCGAACAAGGCTTCCCGCCACAAGCGCGAACTGAATGCCAAGGTGAAGGCGCTGGCCGCGAAGTAACGCGCCTCGCCCGACAGATGCGAAAAAGCCGGCTCCAGGGCCGGCTTTTCATTTGGGGCCTGACCCCAATTCCCCCTACTCCGCCGACGCCGACCGCGCGTCGGCCGCAATTTCGTCGAGCCTCCGCATCACGGCCTGGCACAGCTCGCGCGTCCCCGCGCGTGTTGCCCCGGAGATGCGGAACACCGGGCCCTTCCAGCGCAGCCTGCGCACGATCTCCCGGCAACGCTTGTCGGCCGCATCGGCCGGGAGCAGGTCCAGCTTGTTCAACACCAGCCAGCGCTCGCGCGCCGCGAGTTCCGGGCTGAACTTCTTCAGTTCCGCCGCGATCGCGCGCGCATCCTTGACCGGGTCTGCGTCCGGGTCGGGCGGCGCGATGTCCACCAGGTGCAGCAGCAGGCGCGTGCGCTGCAGGTGCCTGAGGAAGCGGATGCCGAGGCCCGCCCCTTCCGCCGCGCCCTCAATCAGGCCGGGGATGTCGGCCATCACGAAGCTCTTGTGCTCGCCGACGTACACCACGCCGAGGTTCGGGTGCAGCGTCGTGAACGGGTAATCCGCGATGCGCGGGCGCGCCGCCGACACCGCGCTGATCAAGGTCGACTTGCCCGCGTTCGGCAGTCCGAGCAGCCCGACGTCGGCGATCAGCTTGAGTTCCAGCCGCAGTTCGCGCTTCTCTCCGGGGAAACCCGGGGTCGCCTTGCGGGGCGTGCGATTGGTGCTGCTCTTGAAGTGCTGGTTGCCGAGCCCGCCCTTGCCGCCCTTCGCGACGAGGACCCGGTCGCCGCCGTGCGCGAGGTCGCCGAGCACTTCCTCGGTGTCGACGTCGTACACGACCGTGCCGAC
>DAOMFD010000131.1:0-5325 GCA_035429605.1 Steroidobacteraceae bacterium
CCAGGCAGTCCTTTGATGCCCGCCGCGCAAGAGCCCGGACGGCTCATTCCTGGATGCGGGACCAGTAGTCGTCCCAGAGCCGGTCGATCTCGACCAGGCGCCGGAAGCACCACGCCGACAGCACGCCGATGACGACCCAGATCACGGCCGTGTAGGCGAGCAGCAGGCGCGTGTGCAGCGGGCTGATTGAATTGGCCACGCCCTGCGACAGGAAGTCGTTCACCGCGACCAGCGTGTAGACCGCGAGCGGCAGGAAGCAGGTCAACTTCGGCCCGACCCGCAGCAGCCACGGCCGGCGACCCATCCATCCGGGCGACGCGTCGCGCATGTGGGGCAGGGTGAAGACCTGCTGCGACGCCAGCAGGTCGTAGAATCGCTCGAGCTGCTCGCGATCACCCTGCGCGTCGCGGGCAGCGGCCTTGAAAGCCAGCCGCAGGCTCACGATCTCGGTTCGCAGGCTGAACCGCATCAGCACCAGCACGGTGACGAAGCTTATGCCGCCGAGCAGGCCCAGGTCGTTGATGTCGAACGCCACTCCGAAGAATGGCACGTCGATGCTCATGGCGTTGTCGATGTAGGACTTCACCAGCGCGTTGTAGAAGGCGTCGTAGCGCGGATCGTCGAGGGCGGTCGCCACGCCGAGCTTGCCGATGACGTAGGCGCCGGCCGGGTCGCCGGCCGCCTTGATGCGTTGCAGCATCCACGAGCTCGACAGCGAGTTCAGGAACCCGCCGAAGGCGAGCACGCACGCGACCACCAGTATGGTCATTAGCGTGCGCGTGCGTCGCGCGGACCAGACCGAGGCAGCGATGAAGTCGCGCAGCTCGACGATCGGACGGTCCATGCGATCTCACGCCGCCGGCTTGCGGATCAAGCCCATGGCGATGGCCCCGAGGCCGAGCAGCGCCAACACGCCGCCGAGCACCGGCAGCAGCGGGGACCGCGCCTGTGGCTTCAACTCGTACTTCAGCACCGGCACGCCCAGTTCGCTGGTGCCTTCCGCGGTGCCGCGTGCGCCCGCCGGCAGCTTCAGAATGAAGTTCTGCTGCAGCACGGCGCCGGACTCCGCCGAGGTCCGCGTGAAGTGCCACTCGGTGTCGCTGACCCGCGTGCCGCGCAGGCCCTTCTCCAGTTCAACCTCCCACTGACCATTCCCGCGGTATTCGGCGTTCGCCTCGCCCTTCATGCGCAGCGTCGCCGTGCGGTTCATGTCGTCCCGCTCGAGCTTGAAGTCCTCGAGCACGACGGCCGAATACTGGTGCTGGAAGTCGCGCTTCAGCAGCGACTCGTTCTCCCCGTAGGCCTGCTTCCACAGCTGCCACTGGGCCGCGGGCAAGGTGAATCGCGCGGACAGGGCGGCGTTGCCGAGCCGGTCGACCACGACCTCGATGTCCTGCTGGATGATCGGCGTCTCCTGCTGCGCAACCAGTCCGGGGGCGGCCAGCAGCAGGGTGGATGCGGTCGCTGCCAGGAGCGGCGCGCGGGCGATGATGTCGAAGTTCGTCATGGTCAGCCCCTCACGCGGAACGTCCCGGCGACCTGGCGCAGCACCGGACGCGCGGCGGCGAGCCGGCCCGGCGTCGTGCCGAGGCTCAAGACGTAGGTGCGATTGCCGGCGGCGCGCACGTAGGCGTCCCAGTCCGTGGCGCGGCCCGCGGACGGGAAGGCGGTGCCGCCCGTGAAGAGCTGGAACGAGCGCCCACCGAGGTTCGCGCTGCCCTGGGGCGTGTACTGCATGACCCCACCCATGGAGGCAACGCCCGCCTGGATGTGATCCATCACCGCCTGCACGCTGGCGACGCCTTCGAACACGTAGACCTCGAGCCCGATGCCGGTGCCGGGGTCCATCGCCTGCAGTGCCACCCAGGGCGTTGCGGGATTCGGCTGCACGGCCGCCTGCCAGCCGGCGGGAATCACTATCGAGTAGCGGCCGCCCGGATCGTTGTACGCGTTGCCCGGTGCGGAATCGCGCGCCTGCGCGGCCTCCGCGGCGACCTGTGGCCGCGACGTCGAGCCGGCCGATGCCTGTCGACCACCCGATCGGCTGAGCAGTTGGTCGAACGTGTCGTCGATCTTCTGCTTGAGGGCCGCGTCGTCCGGCAACTCCGGCGGCACGATGCCCTTGCTGTGCAGGTCGGCGATGTCGTACGCGGCGATCGGAATCGCGAGCTCGCCGACCTTGTGGCCGTCGATGACGACGTCGCCGCCGCCCTGCATCCACGCCGAAAGTTCCGCGTCGCCCAGGCGCTGCGCCGACCCGAAGCTCATCGGTCCGCTGTCCTCGCCCATGCCGGGCGTGCCGATGGCGGTCGCCTCGATCGCGACCAGGTCGCCGCCGACCTTGATGGCCGGGAACGCGTGGTTCGCCGTCGTGACGATGACGGGCTCGAGGCCGGCCGCCTCCGCGATCGTCGAGTAGAGCGCCGCCAGTTCGATGCAGAGGCCGGCCTTGCCGGTCAGCACCTCTCTCGGCAGGCGCACGTGCTGGATCGACGTGACGGTCTCGCCGACCTTCTCCGGCAGGCCCTCGGTGCCCGCATACACGATCCCGCTCGCGACCCAATACGAGTAGACGGCCTTCATGAAGCGCCCGACTTCCTGGACGTCGGCGCCCGCACCGACCGTGGTGCCGCCCATGACGCGCTGCTCGAGTTCCTGCACGAAGTACTTGATCACCGGGTCGTCGGGCGTGACGAAGACCGCGAACAGGTCGGTGTTCTCGTAGTAGTCGTGAGGGTTGACGAGTTCGGAGGCCGGCAGCGTCGTGTAGATCATGTCGTTGCGGCCGCGCATCTGGAACTCGACCTGGCGGGTCTCCTGTTGCCGGCCTGTGACCCCGTCGTACTCGACACGCAGTTCCACGACCTCCGTTGTGTTGGTCGTCTTGGAGGCGACCGAATCCGGGAAATGCGGGTAGAACAGCGAGACGATGGTCTGTCCCGGCAGGACCTCGGGGTACGTGCGCGGGGTCGTCCAACCGATGAGGCCGGGCACCTGGTAGGAGGTGCTGACGTTCTTCAGTGGCCGTCCACCGTCGTTTTTCAGGATGGTCTTCGTGAGCCAGTATCGGCCGTCACCCGCGGTGCGGTTGGCGTAGACCTTGTAGGCCGCAGTCATGACCGCTGGCTTGACCTCGATCCGCATGCCGATGCGACCGGGATCCGGGCGGCCCAGGAAGAACGCGAGGAAACACGCGGCGGATGCCACCAGGAGGACGCCGCCGACCACGAACAAGACGGGGCGCTTCATCAGGGACTCCTTCCTCCGGATGACACTGCGATTCTAGGAGCCTGCTCGCAGGCGTTTGAGTCGCACTAGTGGAACGGCGCTGCCGGTCAGTACCTAGCGCGCCGGTCGATCCGGGCAGGCTGCGCGACCGAATATTTCGTGACGCTCGTCGCCAAGGGCGGACGGCCCCGGGGCGTGGACCGGGAACTCCGCTAACCTGCCCGTGTCCGAGATTATGAGCAGGCAGCCCGCCGGACCGAGGCTGGGCCCTTGAGGCGCTGTGCGGCGACCGCCAGCGCCGGGAACTGGAGGAGGAGACGCCGTGCGGTACGTACTCGTTGCAATGACACTGTTGTTCGGATCGGTCACGCCCGCGGTGGCCGGCGTCAACGTCACGATCGGTGTCCCCGTGGTCAACGTCGGCTTCGACGTGCCGGGTTACCCGCAGTTCACGATCGTGCCGAACTACCCCGTCTATTACGCACCGAACGTGAACACCAACCTGTTCTTCTACGACGGGCTGTACTGGGCGTATCACCACGACAACTGGTACGCGAGTTCCTGGTACAACGGCCCCTGGTCGATGGTGAACCCGGTGTACGTGCCGACGTACATCCTGCAGGTCCCGGTGCGCTATTACCGCGTGCCGCCGCCGTACTTCCACGGGTGGCCGAAGAACAAGCCGCCGCGCTGGGGCCAGTATTGGGGCCCAGGCTGGGAGCACGAGCGGCACGGCTGGACGACCTGGCGCCCGACGACCGTCGTCGTACCGGCACCGCTACCGGTGTACCAGCGCGAGTACCCGTACGCGCACTACCCGCGCCTCGAGGAGCAGGGCGAAATCCGCGAGCGGCACTACGACTATCGTCCGAGCGACCCGGTTGCGCGCTACCAGTACGAACAGCACTACTCGGGCCCGGGCGGGCAGTCCAACGGGCCGCCGCACGGCAACAACGGCATGCCGCCGGGGCAGGCCAAGAAGCAAGGGCACGGCCACGACAATCCGCAGGGTGATCGCCGCTGATCCAGGCCGGCCGTGGACGCCCGAGCGTCGCGGCGGCGAGGTACGCAGAACCCCGTATTCCCAAGGCTGGGCCCCGTGACAGCATCGGCCCATAACAACAGGCCGCCTCACAGGCAGGAGGGGGCGTGCTGCGGGAAAACAACGAGTTGGATCACGACCAGCCGCCCACGACCGACGGGCTGGTGGTCGAAGAAACACGCGACGCGGACACGCTTCGGCAGTTTGTCCGCGCGTGGCGCCGGCGCGTGAATCACGAACTGGCGCACTCCCTGCTGGAAGACCGGCCGCACGATCGTCACGAGGCCTGGTTCCGCTGAGTTGCGCATGATCATCGACGCGTGGGCCCAGCATCCGACGGCCCGTCACCTGAACCAGCCGATGTTCGAGTCGCTGCGGCGCTGGACGCGCGCCGAGGGTCGCGGCCTGTCGGCGGACGCCGATTGGCCCGTGGCGGTCACCGTCGCTGCGATGGACGAGGCCCGGGTCGACCGCAGCCTCATCTCGGCGTGGGTCGGGCCGATGGGTCCACTGATCTCCAACGACGAAGTCGCCGGCTTCGTGCGCCAGGCGCCCCAGCGGCTCGCCGGCGTGGGCTCGGTGGACATCCGCCGACCGCGTGAAGCGGTCAAGGAGATTCGGCGCTGCGTCCGCGAACTCGGCTTCAAGGCCATCCGGATCCTGCCGTGGTTGTGGGAATTACCGCCGACCCACGCGCGCTTCTACCCGGTGTACAGCGAGTGCTGCGAGCTGGGCGTCCCGTTCTGCACGCAGGTTGGTCACACGGGGCCGCTCATGCCGTCCGAGGTCGGTCGGCCGATCCCGTACATCGACCAGGTGGCGATCGACTTCCCGGAACTCGTCATCGTCTGCGGGCACATCGGCTACCCGTGGACGGAAGAAATGATTGCGGTGGCGACCAAGCATGTGAACGTCTACATCGACACGTCCGCCTACACGGCCAAGCGTTACCCGCAGGCGCTGGTCGACTACCTCAAGTCGCACGGCGGGCGGAAGGTCCTGTTCGGGTCCAACTGGCCGATGATCGCGCCGAAAAAGGCGCTCGAGGACCTCGA
>DAOMFD010000132.1:0-5309 GCA_035429605.1 Steroidobacteraceae bacterium
TCCCGCCGGCGCGCCTGCCCAGCCCCCCGCGGGCGCGGCTCAGGCTCCGGAAGGCGCAGCGCCTGGAGTTGCTCCCGAAGCCGCGCAGCCTGCTCCCGAGGCCGCGGCACCGGCACAAGCCCAGCCGGCGCCGACGCCGGCGCCCGAAGTCAAGAAGCCGACGCCGAAGCCGAAGCCAGCCGCTCGACCGCCAGCCGAAGCAGGTCCATCGCTGTTCGAGCGGTTGGCGGGGTACTGGTGGGTCGCCGCCGGACTGCTCGCCGCCGCACTGGCGTTCGTGCTCTACAGGCGCAGCAAGGGCGAGTCGGCCGGCAAGGAAGTCGACCTGCAGGAGGCGCTCGCACGGACTCGCACGGACCTGCGTGCGCGGCCTGCGCCGCGTGACACGGCGATCGTCGTCGAGGAGCGCCGGCCGGTCGGGCCGGCGGCGGTGACGAAGGTCTCGGCCGCCGAAGCGCCGCGCGCGCCGGAACCGACGCGCAAGCCGGTCTCGATCGAAGACACGATCTCCGGCGAGGAGCCGGTCAGCATCGAGGCGGGAGACCCGCTCGCCGAAGCCGACTTCCACATGGCCTATGGCCTGTACGACCAGGCGGCCGACCTCGTCCAGCTGGCGATCAAGCGTGCCCCGCAGCGCCGCGAGCTGAAGCTCAAGCTGCTCGAGATCTTCTTCGTCTGGGGCAATCGCGATCGCTTCCTCGAGCTTGCCAGGGAGATGCAGGCGTCGCGCGCGGACGCGCCGGCCGGCGAGTGGGACAAGATCCTGATCATGGGCAAGCAGATCGCGCCGGACGAGCCCATATTTGCCGGGCCCGCACCGTCGCTGAAGACCAGCCTCGACATGGAGCTGCACAGCGCCCGGGGACCGCTCGACATGGACCTCGGTGCCGACCAGGGCGCCGCCCCCGACGTCGACCTGTCCGAAGGGGCTGCGCGCTCGCCGGACGAGAGCGGGCTCGACTTCGTGTTCAACGAGCCGGCCGTCGGGACGGATTCGACCTCGCTCGTGCCCACGGTCGAGATGCCGCAGGTACCCACCGTCGAGATTGCGCAGGTTCCTACCGTCGAGATGCCGCAGGTCGCCACCGTCGAGATGCCGCACATCAAGGCGCAGCGGGCCGCGTCCTTGGAGCCGACCCAGGAACTCCCGGTGGAGGAACTCGGGCTCGACGTGGGCAATCTCAGGTCCCTGGACGACACGTCGGGCGGGGAAGACCTGCTCGCACTGTCCCCGAGGTCGGTCGTCGAGGACACCGTCGAGAGCCCGCGCATCGCCAGGAAGGCCGGGCGGCTCGACGACGAGGAAGATCTCCTCGACGCCACCGGCATGCTCAAGGAACAGACCGGCATCCTGAAGGCGCTGGACTCGACCGCCGAGCTGTCCGAGCTGCAGTACGGGGAAGCGACGGGCGAATTGCCGACGATCGAGACCGCGAGGATCGAGCGCGGTGCCGTGGGCGAGGTCGACTTCGACCTGGGCTCGGAGCCTTCGACGATGAGCGAGGTGGGCACCAAGCTCGACCTCGCCCGCGCGTACGTGGACATGGGCGATCCGGAAGGCGCACGCAGCATCCTCGACGAGGTGCTGAAGGAAGGCAGCTCGGACCAGAAGAAGGAAGCCGAGCGGCTGATCGCCAGCCTGCCCTGACGGGCGGATGGCGCGGATCGCCATCGGCGTCGAGTACGACGGATCGGCCTACTCGGGCTGGCAGGCGCAGCTGCACGCGCCGAGCGTGCAGGGCGAACTCGAGCGCGCGCTCTCCCGAGTGGCGGACCACCGTATTGAGGTGACTGCGGCTGGGCGCACCGACGCCGGCGTGCACGCGCTCATGCAGGTGGCGCACTTCGACACGGTCGCGGCGCGACCCGAGCAGGCCTGGGTGCTGGGTGGTTCGGCGGAATCGGCCGCGGACGTGAGCGTGCTGTGGGCCCGCGAGGTCCCCGACGACTTTCACGCGCGCTTCAGCGCCCTGTCGCGCGGCTATGTGTATCGCATCGTCAACCGCAAGGTGCGGCCTGCGCTCGACCGTGCGCGCGCCTGCTGGGTGCGGCGCCCGCTCGATGCCGACGCGATGCAGGCGGCTGCGCAGTGCCTGCTCGGCGAGCACGACTTCTCCGCATTCCGGGCCGCGGAATGCCAGTCCACGACGCCCGTGCGGCGGGTCACTGCCGTTGCGGTACGACGCGATGCGGACCGCGTCGAGATGCGCATCGAGGCCAATGCCTTCCTGCACCACATGGTGCGCAACGTGGCGGGCACCCTGATCCGTGTCGGCGTGGGTGACGAGCCGACGGAGTGGGTCGACGACGTGCTGCGCTCGCGTGATCGCACGCGGGCCGGGGCCACCGCGCCGCCGCAGGGCCTGTACTTTGCCGGCGTCGACTACGGGACTCGCTTTCGGCTGCCGTCGTGGCTGCTGGCCTTGCGGTAGACTGCCCGCGGCCGCCGAGGAGGAGCCCGTGACCTGGTTCGAGAAGATCATGCCCTCGCGCATCAAGACGGAGCGCCGCACGCGTTCCGTGCCCGAGGGACTGTGGATCAAGTGCCCGGCCTGCGACGCAGTGCTGTATCGGGCAGAGCTCGAACGCAACCTCCACGTGTGCCCGAAGTGCGCGCACCACATGCGCATCACCGCGCGCGAGCGGCTGCTGCGCTTCCTCGACGAAGGCTCGGCCCGGGAAATCGCCATGGAAGTCGAGCCCGAGGACCCGCTGCGTTTCCGCGACAGCAAGAAGTACCGTGATCGCCTGGTCGCGGCCCAGAAGCACACGGGCGAGAAGGACGCGCTCATCGTCATGGTGGGAGCGGTGCGGGGCCTCGAGCTGGTCGCCGCGGCATTCGAGTTCCGTTTCCTCGGCGGCTCCATGGGCTCGGTCGTCGGCGAGCGTTTCGTGCGCGGGGCGGAGCATTGCCTGGAGCATCGGCTGCCACTCGTGTGCTTTTCCGCGAGCGGCGGGGCGCGCATGCAGGAGGGGCTGCTGTCACTGCTGCAGATGAGCAAGACGAGTGCGGCCCTGGCGCGCATGGCCGACGCGGGGCTGCCGTTCATATCCGTGCTCACCGATCCCACGACCGGCGGCGTCTCGGCGAGCCTCGCGATGCTCGGCGACCTCAACATCGCCGAGCCGCGGGCGCTGATCGGCTTCGCAGGGCCGCGCGTGATCGAGCAGACGGTGCGCGAGACGCTGCCCGAAGGCTTCCAGCGCAGCGAATTCCTGCTCGAGCACGGCGCGATCGACCTGATCGTGGACCGCCGCGACCTGCGCGACCGCATCGGCGCGCTGCTTGCGATGCTGACGGGCCGGCCGCCGCTGGAGGCTCCGGCCGAGCCGGCCTGAGATGCCGACCGGCCCGCGATTCGCCGACCTGGGCCGGTGGCTCGAGTGGCAGCAGATGCTGCACCCAGGAGCGATCGATCTCGGCCTCGCAAGGGTCGGCCGCGTGCTCGCGCGAACCGGCTGGCAGCGCCCGCGTTGTCCCGTCATCACCGTCGGCGGCACCAATGGCAAGGGTTCCTGCGTCGCGCTGCTCGCAGCGATGCTCAAGGCCGCCGGGTGCCGTGTCGGCACGTTCACGTCGCCGCACCTCGTCGAGTACAGCGAGCGCATCCGCATCGACGGCACTCCCGTGTCGGAGGCGTCGCTCGTGGCCGCATTCGAGCGCACCGCCGACGGGCTCGCGCCCGACTCACTCACCTATTTCGAGTTCAATACGCTCGCGGCGCTGCTGGTGTTCGAGACGGCGGGTCTCGATGCGATCGTGCTGGAGGTCGGCATGGGTGGCCGGCTCGACGCAGTCAACCTCGTCGACGCCGACGTGGCGGTCATCGTCTCGGTGGGGCTCGATCACATGGAGTGGCTGGGACCGGACGTCGAGAGCATCGGTCGCGAGAAGGCGGGGATCATGCGCAGGGGGCGGCCCGCCATCGTCGGGATGGCGCGCCCACCGCAATCGGTGCTGCAGTCGGCCGCCGAGGTGGGCGCGGACCTCAGGCTGCGCAGCCGGGACTTCGACGGTGAGGAGCGGGACGACGGGACCTGGACCTACCGCGACCGCGATGGGCAACTCGACGCCCTGCCGGCACCCGCGCTTCCGGGAGCCGTGCAGGTGGGCAACGCCGCCGTGGCGCTGGCAGCGCTGCGCGCGCTCGATGGGCGGATGCACCTCGAGCGTTCGGCGATCGAGGCGGGGTTGCGCGACGTGCGGTTGCCGGGACGATTCCAGCGCATCGAGGATCGACGGGGATTCGAGTGGGTGCTGGACGTGGCGCACAATCCTGATTCGGCGCGGACGCTGGCCGGGAACCTCGCGCGCTACCCGGTCGCGGGTCGCACGATCGCCGTATGCGGCATGCTGTCGGACAAGGACGTTGAGTCGGTCGTGACCACCCTGCGCGCGCACGTGCAGACCTGGATCGCCGCAGACACCGCAGGCCCTCGCGGGTTGTCCGCCGCCGCGCTTGCAGAGCGAGCGGCCGCCGGCGGGTCGAGCATGGTGCCGGGTGGTGGCGTTGCCGACGCAATGCGCCGGGCTGCATCCGAGGCGAGCCCCGGCGACCGGATCGTCGTGTTCGGATCCTTTCACACGGTCGGCCCGGCGCTGGTGCACCTGCGCGAGACATTGCCGCCCGGCGAGGCCGCGCGGCTCTGGCTATAATTTTGCGCATGGACGACGCGCTCAAGGCGAGATTGATCGGTGCAGCGGTGCTCGTCGCGCTCGCGGTGATCCTGATCCCCGAGTTGCTGTCGGGCCGCAAGCCTGAGTCATCCGACGCCGCGCCGTCGGCGGCAGCGCGGGGCACGCGCACCGTCACCATCGACCTGACCGGTGCCTCGCCGGGAGCGGCCGCCGCGCCCGTGGCGGCGCAGCCGATGGCATCGTCGGCACAGGGCGCGAGTGCGGTCACGACGACCGCTGCGACGCCTCCCGTTTCGGCGGACCGCGAGCCCGCGGCCCGGCCGCTCGCCTCACCCACGCCGCAAGCCACATCGCCCCAGCCGCGGCCGCAGCCTGGCGTGTCGCCGGCTGCGCCCGCCGGCACGACCGCCCCGCAGTCTCCACCGACGACGAAGACCGTCGCGGCACCGGCCGTGGCGATCCCGGCGCGCGGAGGATGGGCGGTGCAGGTCGGCGCGTTCGGCGCCACCGCGACCGCCGACAAGCTCGCCCGCGAGCTGCAGTCTGCGGGCTTCAAGGCTTATGTCTCGCCGGTCGCGCGCTCGGGCAAGACCCTGTACCGCGTCCGGGTCGGTCCCGAGGCCGAGCGCAGCCGGGCGGAGGGCCTGGCGGCATCGCTCAAGGGCCGCGG
>DAOMFD010000133.1:0-5305 GCA_035429605.1 Steroidobacteraceae bacterium
TGGCACGCGCGCGGCGGGCGCGGCCTGTACCTGCCGATGGATCCGGTCGAGTCGCTGGATGACGGCGACAAGGTCAAGCTGCTCGAAGCGGTCGACCGCGAGGCCCGTGCGCTCGATTCACGCATCGTGCAGGTGATGGCGAGCCTCGCCGCCTCGCACGACACGATCCTCGTGCTCGCGAGCGACGGGACGCTGGCGGCCGACGTGCGGCCGCTGGTGCGGCTCAACGTGTCGGTGATCATCGAGCAGGGCGGGCGCCGGGAACAGGGCTACGCGGGTGGCGGCGGCCGGTTCGCGTACACGGAATTTCTCGCCGGCGAGCGGTGGCGCGAGCTCGTGCGCGAGGCCGTGCGGGCCGCGCAGGTGAATCTCGAGGCGGTGCCGGCCCCGGCGGGAACGATGACGGTCGTGCTCGGTCCCGGCTGGCCCGGCGTGCTGCTGCACGAAGCCGTGGGCCACGGGCTCGAGGGCGACTTCAACCGCAAGGGTACCTCGGCGTTCAGCGGTCGCATCGGACAGCAGGTCGCGGCGCGCGGCGTCACGGTCGTCGACGACGGGACGCTGGCCACGCGCCGCGGCTCGCTCAACGTGGACGACGAAGGCACGCCGACGGGTTGCACCACGCTCATCGAGGACGGCGTGCTGCGCGGTTACCTGCAGGACAAGCTGAACGCGCGCCTCATGGGCGTTGCGCCCACGGGGAACGGCCGCCGCGAGTCGTTCGCGCACCTCACGCTGCCGCGCATGACCAACACCTACATGATGCCGGGCCCGCACGCGCCGGAGGAGATCATCGGCTCGGTCGCGAAGGGCATCTACTGCCGGCACTTCGGCGGCGGGCAGGTGGACATCACCTCCGGCAAGTTCGTCTTCTCCGCGAGCGAGGCGTACCTCATCGAGAACGGCCGGCTCGGCGCGCCGGTCAAGGGTGCGACGCTCATCGGCAACGGGCCGGACGTGATGACGCGCATCACGATGGTCGGCAACGACCTCAAGCTCGACGACGGCGTGGGCACCTGCGGCAAGGAAGGGCAGGACGTGCCGGTCGGCGTCGGGCAGCCGACGCTGCGCGTGGACGGCCTCACCGTCGGCGGCACGGCCTGATCGAGGCGTGACATGGGACTGTGGCTGCCCCGCAGGCTCTACGAATCGCTGCCCTACGTGTACATGGCGGCGGGGCTCGGCGCGCTCGTGCTCGCCTTCGTGCGGCAGCGCGATCCGCACGGCGTGCTCATGCTGTTCGGGGGGCTGGCGCTGACCGTCGGGCTCGTGCTGTGGATGCGACGTCGCGAGTACCGCGACAACCAGGCCGAGTACGACCCACATTCCCTCGACGACTGAGGTCCATCAGCTGTCGCGTTCGTCCGCGGCGCCTGCTTCCGCCCCGGCCTCGACCTCGACCTCAGCCTCCGTCTCGGCTTCGGCCCCGACTTCAGGTTCGGACTCAGGCTCGAGGTCGGAGTCCAAATCGTCGTCTTCCTCGTCGGACTCGTCGGTCAGCGCGTCCTTTGGCAGCACCGTCGTCGCCGTGACCAGCGGCTGCACGTGCTCGTAGCAGATCGAATGCACGCCGATGTCCACCGTGTCGCCTTCCTGGAACCGGTGACGGCGCACGCGACGACCGCGCACGAAGATGCCGTTCGTGCTGTTCAAGTCCTCGATCCAGCTGCCGTCGGTCGTGGTGATGACCTGCGCGTGATGCCGGCTCACGTAGCGGCTGTCGATCTGCAGGTCGTTGTCGGAGGTGCGGCCGATGAACCGGCGCCCCGGCAGGAGGTTCAGTTCGCCGACCTGCGCACCCTTGAGCTTCACCACCAGCCGGCCGACCGGCGGCTGCTCGTGCGACGCCGTCGTCTCGACGTGGAACTGGCGGTGCGACGCGGTGCGCGCCGCATACTCGACCCACTGCAGCTCGCTCACCGCCGACATGACGTCCGCGGCGGAGACGCTCGTGCGGTCCTGCGCGAAGGCGGCCAGCAGTGCGGTGTCGCACAGCGTGTTCACGAGCCGCGGGATGCCGCCCGCGTAGCGGTAGATGATCGGAAACGTCTCCGGCTCGAAGATCTCGCGCTCGCCGGCCCCGGCGACCGCCAAGCGGTGGCGGACGTAGGCGACGGTGTCTTCCTCGCTGAGTGCGGTCAGGTGGAAGCGCAGGCGCACGCGCTGGCGGAACTGCACGAGGTCCACGGAGTCCAGCTTGTCGTTCAGCTCCGGCTGGCCCGCGAGGATGATGCGCAGCACCTTCTCCTTGGTCGTCTCCACGCCGGAGAGCAGGCGCACTTCCTCGAGCACCTTGTTGCTGAGGTTCTGCGCCTCGTCCACGATCAGCAGCACCCGGCGGCCGTTGGCGTGCTGCTCGATCAGGAAGTCGTTCAGGGTCGCGAGCAGCTCCGCCTTGCGCATGCGGAACGGGCTGAAGCCGAACTGCGCGAGCAGCGTCTGCAGGAACTCGATCGGCGTCACCTGCGTCTGGTTGATCTGCGCGACCACGACGTCCTGGTCGATCTCCCGCAGGAAGGTCTCGATCAGGGTGGTCTTGCCGGAGCCGATCTCGCCGGTGATCACGACGAAGCCGTCCGTGAACCAGATCGTCGACTCCATGTACGCCTTGGCGCGGGAGTGGATCTGGCTCAGGTACAGGAAGGCCGGGTCCGGGCTCAGCCGGAACGGCAATTCCTTGAGCTGGAAGTGTTCCAGGTACATGGGGGAGGGCTCTGGACGGCACTATAAAGGAACGGACCCCGGCCGCAATAAAGTGGTCGGTCACAGTCCTGGTGGCCGGCGGTCAGCCCTGCCTTGGAACGAGGCGCAGCAGACGCCCGAGGAGGCGCTCCCGCACCGCCCGCGTCGGTGCGACGAGGGTGGCGTGTCCGAGCTTGCGGCCCGCCCGGGGCTGCTTGCCGTAGTCGTGGTGGTGGGCGCCCGGGATCGCCAGCACCCGGTCCCGGTCGGGCATGGTGCCGATGTAGTTGACCATGGCCGCGTGGCCCACGGCCGCGGTGTCGCCGAGCGGCAGGCCGAGGATCGCGCGCAGGTGATTCTCGAACTGCGAGGTGACCGCGCCCTCGATGGTCCAGTGCCCGGAGTTGTGCACGCGCGGCGCCATCTCGTTGGCCATCAGCCGTCCGCCCTGCACGAAGAACTCGATCGTGAGCACGCCCGCGTACCCGAAATGGTCGAGCACGCGGCGCAGGTGCCGCTCCGCGGCGCGCTGCAGTCGCGCGTTGCGATACGGCGCGCGCGTCACGCGCAGGATGCCGTCGCGATGCTCGTTGTCGGCGAGCGGGTAGCAGCGCGTCTCGCCGCGAGTGCTGCGCGCGCCGACGATCGACACCTCGTGGTCGAATTTCACGAAGCCCTCGAGGATCAGCGGCGCGCCGCCGAGCGCGGCCCAGGCCGTCTCCACGTCCTGCGCGCGACGCAGGTACTGCTGCCCCTTGCCGTCGTAGCCGAGCCGTCGCGTCTTGAGCACGCAGGGCAGGCCGAGGTCGGCGACCGCGGCGCGCAGGTCCGCGAGGCTGTCCACGGCGCGGAACGCCGGCGTCGGGATGCCGAGGCGCGTGAAGAGTTCCTTCTCGAGCAGCCGGTCCTGCGAGACGCGCAGCGCCTCGACCGGAGGCAGGCAGGTGCGCGTCTTCGACACCGCCTCGAGTGCGGCGACCGGCACGTTCTCGAACTCGTAGGTGACGAGGTCCGAGCCCTCGGCCAGGGTGCGCAGGCTGGCGGGCTCGTCGAATGCGCCGGCGAGGACCCGGCCCACGCGGGCGCCCGGGGAGTCCGGGCTGGGATCGAGGAACAGGAACTCGAGGGCCAGCGGATGGCCGGCCAGCGCCAGCATCTGTCCCAGCTGGCCGGCACCGATGACCCCGATCCTCATGCGCCGGCGGGCGGTACGCGCGGGTCGGGCTGCGCGAGGACCTTGGCCGTCTGCTCGGCGCGGAAGGCGTCCAGCGACTCGCGGACCGCGGCGTGCGACAGGCTCAGGATGGACGCCGCAAGCAGCGCCGCATTGGCCGCGCCGGCCGTGCCGATGGACAGCGTGCCGACGGGCACGCCGGCGGGCATCTGCACGATCGACAGCAGCGAGTCGAGGCCATTCAAGGTCTTCGACTGCACGGGCACCCCGAGCACGGGCAGCGAGGTCTTCGAGGCCGTCATGCCCGGCAGGTGCGCGGCTCCGCCGGCCCCGGCGATCAGCACCTCGAGGCCGCGGCCGCGGGCGGAGGCCGCGTACTCGAACAACAGGTCCGGCGTGCGGTGCGCCGATACGACCCGCGTCTCGTACGGGACGCCCAGGCGGTCCAGGACCTGTGCCGCGGACTGGAGGGTCTCCCAGTCCGACGTCGACCCCATGATGATGCCAACCAGCGGTTTCACCGCAGCATTGTAGCATCGGCGTCCCGCGGCCTCGCAGCGCCGGGGACCGGCCGCGCCCACGGCGTGGGCGCCGGCCGCTAGTGGTCGGGAGCCTGCAGGGCTGCGCGCAGGCGCCTGAACAGCTGTCGCGCGGCGGCCGGCGGTCGTGCGGCCGACTGCTCGGCACGCGCCTGCCGCACGAGCACGCGCATCTGTTGCAGCACGTCGGGCGCGATCCGCGTGGCCAGCTCAGTCCACGCCGCGGCCTCGTCGGCCAACAGGCGGTCGCGCCACTCCTCCAGGGCTTTTTCGCGCCGGATGCGCTGTCGGTCGAGCTCGCCGCGGCGTTCGAGCGCTTCCTGGATCGGCTCGACGTCGATGCGGCGCAGCAGCTTGCCGATGTACAGCCGCTGCCGGGCCAGCGCGCCGTTGCTGGTGATGCGTCGCGCGGTCTCGACCGCGTCGCGCACGTCGTCCGGCAGCGGCATCGCGGCGAGTTCCGCTTCCGGCAGGCCGACCAGGTCCCATCCGAGGTCCTGCAGGTCACGGCTCTGGCGCTTGCGCTCGCTGCGGCTCGGTCGCTCCTCGTCGTCGTCCGTATCGCCCATCGCGCCTCCGCAGGGGATGCTAGCACGCGCGGCCGCCGGCCCGGCCGCTGCTAGAATGCCGCCTCCCCGGTATCAGGCTCGGTCATGTCCAGCGAACGAAACCTAGCGCCCGCCGTCGAAGGCGCAGACCTGCTCGCGCTCGTCGAGATCGCGCTCGAGGAGGCGCGTGCGCTCGGCGCCACCCAGGCCGAGGCGGCGATCAGCATGGACGTCGGCCTGTCGGTGTCCGTCCGGCTCGGCGAGGTCGAGACGATCGAATACCAGCGCGACCGCGGCATGGGGGTCACGGTGTACTTCGGCACCCGCAAGGGATCGGCGAGCACCGCCGACCTGAGCACCGC
>DAOMFD010000134.1:0-5235 GCA_035429605.1 Steroidobacteraceae bacterium
GTCCGACGTTGGTCGCCGGGCCGGCGCCGTGCGTCTTGCCGAAGGTGTGGCCGCCGGCGATCAGTGCGACGGTCTCCTCGTCGTTCATCGCCATGCGCGCGAAGGTTTCGCGGATGTCCTTGGCCGCCGCAATCGGGTCGGGGTTGCCGTTCGGGCCTTCGGGATTGACGTAGATCAGTCCCATCTGCACGGCCGCAAGGGGATTCTCGAGGTCACGCTTGCCGGAATAACGCTGGTCGCCCGCGAGCCAGGTCTTCTCGGTGCCCCAGTACACGTCCTGGTCCGGTTCCCAGACGTCCTTGCGCCCGCCGCCGAAGCCGAAAGTCTTGAAACCCATCGTTTCGAGCGCGACGTTGCCGGCGAGGATCATGAGGTCGGCCCATGAGATGCGGCGGCCATACTTCTGCTTGATCGGCCACAACAGCCGACGTGCCTTGTCGAGGCTGGTGTTGTCGGGCCAGCTGTTCAGCGGTGCGAAGCGCTGCTGGCCGCGGCCGCCGCCACCGCGGCCGTCGCCGGTGCGGTAGGTGCCGGCGCTGTGCCACGCCATGCGGACGAACAGCGGGCCGTAGTGCCCGAAGTCCGCCGGCCACCAGTCCTGCGAATCGGTCATGAGCGCGGCGAGATCCCTCTTCAGGCCCGCGTAGTCGAGCCTCTTGAACTCCTCCGCGTAGTCGAAGTCCTCGCCCATCGGGTCGGACAGGGAGGAGTGCTGCGAGAGCAGGTCGAGCGGCAGCTGGTTCGGCCACCAGTCACGGTTGGTCGTGCCGGCGGCGCCGTGTCCAAACGGGCACTTGCCTTCAGTCGAGTTGCTCATGTCTGGCTCCACCTCGTGATTGAGTGGGCCTACGATACGCCTCTCCGGCGATTGACGTGATCGCTGGAACCGATCGTGACGATAGACAGCCCCAGGTGTTCGGCAGCTGCCTGGAACGGCGCGGCGCAGGGTGTGTCGAGCCTGGACCCCGGCCGCCGGCCCCGGCCCACACGCGGTGAGCCGGGGCCGCACTTCGCGCGCCTCAACGATCCTTGACGCGACCCGTGATGGCGAGATAGCCGACGGCGGCACTGTAGCGGCCGTTGTAGTTGGCCTTCTCGAGCGGATCGAGCACCGGCCTGACCACGTCGTGCAGCGGACTCTCCCAGTCACCCGGGTGCTGGAAGTTGCTCATGATGTAGCTGTAGCCGTTCAGGTCGTCGACCGCCTGCAGGCCGGTGGACTCCGCGCCCGACGGGCAGGAGAGCAGGCGGCTCAGCACGCCGGTGTCGACGTTGTAAGCCCACAGGAAATTGTTGACGTGGTTGCCGCTGTCCTCGCCGATGAACAGCGTGCGCATGGCCTCGGAGTACTTCAGGTTGTCGGGATTGGCGATGCGGTCGGGGTCGGCGCTGTTGCCGAGCGCGTCGCGCACGGCAAGGTCGCGGCCGACGAGCCCGTCCGGCGCGGACATGTAGGTCGACACCCAGTCGCTGTCGATGCGCCGACCCTCGCTGTCGAACTGGTTGCCGGCCAGCACGTGCTCGTAGACCGCGCCCGCGACCGGGCCCTGCACCTTGATGTCGGTGGTGCCGTCGATCATCGACTTGTAGATGTAGGACATCGCCGAGTACGCGCGCTTGTCGGCGGCGTTGACCGTGGTGCCCTCCATCTTCGAGAAGCCCAGCGACGCCCCGGCCAGGGCCGCGTAGCGATGCGTCTCGAGGAATGCTGCGGCCTTCTCCATGCCGGAAACCAGCTTCACCCAGTTGTTGGTGCCGTTGAAGCGGATGCGGGTGTACGACGAGTCCTGCGGATCGCTCGTCTTCACGCTCATGATGTCGGAGGCGCGGATGCCGCTGTCGACCAGCGCGCGGATCTCGTCGCTCGACGCGTGCCCGAGCCGGATCCACGAAATGCGACCGGCGCCGGGGCCGGTGCCGGAGGTCTGGGTCCACTTCGCCGCGTACAGCGTGCCGGCCGACAGGTCGCGCGCGCGATCGGCGATGAACATGAACAGCCCACCGTTGGTCGCATCGTCGCCCATCAGAACCGTGCGTTCGTCGGGCATCACCTGCACGAGTTCGTGCGAGATGCGTCCGAGGCAGTAATGCTTGCGGATGCTGCCGGTCCCGTCGGGATTGACGGTGACCTCGGGAAGGTGACCGTAGTCGTAGGGATTGGCGCGCGCCGGGTCACCGAAGAGATTCTGGCTGAAAGCGCGCAGCTGCGCATTGGTGGCGAGCGTCGCGTCGGGCTCGTACTCCTCGCTCGAGAGGTGCGTGTTCCACGGCGAGCGGCTGGCGCCGCAGCTGATCCACAGGCCGCGCACGCTGGACGTGTCGACGTTGTGATAGCTCACGAGCGAGAGCCGTCCGGTGCGTGGATCCTGGTCGAGCGTGAGCACGGCGATGGGCGACGGCAGCAGGCCGTACATGGACTGCAGGGCGACATTGCGCGTCACGTATTCGAACTGCACGACGGCGAAGATCCGGTTGCAGCGATTGCGCCCGCGTCCGCGGCCCGATCCTCCGAGCTCGATCAGCGACATGCCGTCGGGGCAGTCCGAGAAGAACTGGCGCTGGTCGGGCGAGGTGGCGTCGAGAATCGGATTGCCGTCGATGTCGTAGTAGCCGCCGGCGACGATCGTGCCGCCACCCGTCGCCGGGACGGCCTCACCCGTGAGGAAGAACGTCTCGTAGCCGAGCGAGTAGGTCTCGGCGTGGTTGCGTCCGTAGCGCTTCGTCAGCGTCGACGCGACGTACGTCGTGGCCATCTGTGCCGGGTCGGCGAGCGACGGCGCAGCCATCGAGCCGAATTCGTAGGTGACGTAGCGATTGGCGGCCGACGCGCCATGGTGACCATTGGCGGCGGGCGACTCGCCGGCGAACGACGCGGCAATGGGCAGGACCGGGGTCGCACCGAGCGCCTTGAGGACGCTGCGGCGCGTGAGCGAAGCGGGCTGGGACATCGGGGACCTCCGACGGCATGAATTTCACGATTGGAGAGGTAGAAGTCCGCCGCAGCGGACCGGCGCTCAACGTAGCGAAGTCTTGTGACAGTGCCTTGACGAACGGCGGCGCGACGAGCGCGTTCCGAACGCGATCGTCGCGGTCGCGCCGGCAACGAATCCGATGGCGATGAATGGCAGCAGGTGCATCACGGGATCCGATTCTGCGATCGGAATGCGACAGGAAAGCTACAATCGATGCCGGCGCGTACCCGGCCCGCTGATGCCGCTCACCGCAGCCAGGAGTTCCCCATGACGACGATGCGTGTTGCCCAGGTGTCCCGTCCCGACGGGCCGTTCGAGATCGTCACCCGCCCGGTCTGCCAGCCGTCGGCCGGCGAGGTGCGAGTCAAGGTCGAGGCCTGCGGCGTCTGCCACAGCGATGCCTACGCCAAGCGCGCGGCGTTCCCGGGCATCGAGCTGCCGCGCGTTCCCGGCCACGAGGTGATCGGGCGCGTCGATGCGCTGGGCGACGGCGTCGTCGGGTTCAAGGTCGGGGATCGCGTCGGCGTCGGCTGGCACGGCGGCCAGTGCGGCCACTGCGACCCGTGCCGGCGCGGGGACTTCTTCGCCTGCCAGACGTTTCACCGCATCACGGGGATCACGACGGACGGTGGCTACGGTGAGTACGTCGTCGCGCACCAGTCCGCGCTCGCGCGCGTGCCGGCCGGGCTCACGGCCGAGGAGGCCGCGCCGCTCATGTGTGCCGGCGTGACCACGTTCAATTCATTGCGCAACTGCGGGGCTCGCGCCGGCGACCTCGTCGCCGTGCTCGGGCTCGGCGGGCTCGGACACCTCGCGGTTCAATTCGCGGCGAAGATGGGGTTCCGCGTGGCCGGCATCGCGCGCGGCGCCGACAAGGCGAGCTTCGCTCGGGAACTCGGAGCTCATCACTACATCGACAGCCTGGTGCAGGACCCGGCCGCGGCTTTGCGCGAGTTCGGCGGCGCCAGGGTGATCCTCGCGACCGTGACGAACGCCGAGGCGATGCAGGCCTGCATGGGCGGGCTCGGGCCGCGGGGCACGTTCCTCGTGGTCGGTGCGGTGCCCGCGCTGCAGGTGCCGCCCCTGCAGATGATCGGCGGCAACCAGTCGGTGCGCGGCTGGTACTCGGGCACGGCGATCGATTCGCAGGACACGCTGGCGTTCTGCGCGCTGAGCGGCGTGCGCTCGATGAACGAGGTGTATCCGCTGGCACGCGTCGCCGACGCGTACGAGCACATGATGAGTGGCCGGGCGCGGTTCCGGGTCGTGCTCAAGGTGTAGGGCGCGTCAGCAAGGCTCGGCACGCCGGGACGGGACGCTCCGCCGGGTCCGCCTAGCTCTTTTCTTTCCGGGCCCTTTTCGCCAGGTGCTCGAGCCACTCGTCCTGCGCGTGGATCCAGACGATCGCGTCGTTTTCGAATCCGACGAAATAGTTCTGCGGGCTCTCGCCGGCCTCGTACATGAGCACCTTGGTTGGCGCAGGGTCGAGCGTGAACTCTGCTTCGGGTTTGCCGAGCAGCGATTCGGTGTCGGCGCGGGTCAGCCCGAGATGCATCTGCTTGCGCTGCTCGATTTGCCTGGTGTTCGCGGAGTGCTCGGCCGCGACGAACGGAGCGCTCACCACGAGCGCAGCCGTCTCGCCCGCAATGACGTAGGGCGCCGCCATGACGATCACGGGCACTCCGATGAGTATGTGCAACAACATCTCTCCGACCGAGTCGTCCGAACTCGACTGCGGCGGCGGGGTGTCTTTCACGCGCCTGGTCCACGGAGACGGCAGCGACTGCGGTTCCGTGTCCGCTTCGAGGTCGCATGCCTGCCGCATCTGGCTCGCGAGGTAGCGCAGGCCGTCGGGTTGCGCGACCCACTGCCACTGGGTGAACTCCTGCCAGTGCCGGGCCGCCGTCATGGGCTGGGGCTGGGACCCCAGATCCAGCCACTGCCAGTCCGTCGATCCCTGCTGCTGTGTGGCCGGCTCCAGTGCCGCCGTACGGCCGCAGGCTGTCTTGCCGTCGACCTGGACCAGTTCGAAATTCGAGTTCGTCGAGTGCGCGACGAGGTACGCGTACTCGTGATCGTCCGCGACGAGTGCAGATACGAGCGCGACCTCGTACCCGCGTGCCGCAATCTGCTCGACGGTGTCACCTGTCTGCGGCAGTGACGTTGGCTCGGGCGGAGGCGGTGGCGTCGCGCACCCGGTCATGGCCACCGCGGTCATGGCGAGCCACAGCCGGTTCCCGATGCGGGCCCGGTACTCGTGTCG
>DAOMFD010000135.1:0-5226 GCA_035429605.1 Steroidobacteraceae bacterium
TTCAGCGTCCCCGGTAGACGATGCGTCCCTTGGTGAGGTCGTAGGGGGTCATCTCCACCGTCACGGTGTCGCCCGTCAGGATGCGGATGTAGTTCTTGCGCATCTTGCCCGAGATGTGCGCGGTCACGACGTGGCCGTTCTGCAGCTGGACACGAAAGGTCGTGTTCGGCAGGGTCTCGACCACCCGGCCTTCCATCTGGATCGCGTCTTCCTTCGCCATGCACCCTCTCTGCGGCCCTGCGAGCCGCGCGAATTCTGCATAAAGGCCTGCCGCAATGCAATGCAACGTCAGTCCCAGCGGTCGGGTGCGACGACGTCCGGAATCGCGCCCGCCAGCCGGCCGACGAACTCCGATCGCGGGACGGCGCGGGCGCCGAGGCTTTCGAGGTGCAGGCTCGCGACCTGGCAGTCGATGAGCTCGACGTGCCGCGCGAGGGCGACGTCCACCAGTCGCTTGAGTGCCACCTTGGACGCGTCGCGCTCCAGGCTGAACATGGACTCGCCGAAGACGACCCTGCCGAGCGACACGCCGTACAGCCCGCCGACCAGCCGGCCGTCGAGCCAGGTCTCGATCGAGTGCGCGAGCCCTAGCTCATGCAGCCTGAGGTACGCGGCCTGCATGTCCGGGGAGATCCACGTGCCTTCCGGCCGCAGCCGCCGGTCCGCACAGCCCGCCATCACTGCATCGAAGGCGCGGTCCACGGTGGTCTCGAACCCGCGATTGCGCAGCGACTTGGCCAGGCTGCGGGACACCTTGAACTCGGCAGGGATCAGCACCGTGCGCGGGTCGGGCGACCACCACAGGATCGGTTGCCCCTCCGAGTACCACGGGAAGATGCCGCGCCGGTACGCCGCGATCAGCCGCGCGGTCGACAGGTCGCCGCCCGCGCACAGCAGGCCGTCGGGCTCGTCGAGCGCGGAAGCGACGGGCGGAAATGCGTCCGGCGGACTGTCGGGGCGCAGGATCGGGATCACGTGGTCGCGCCTCCGCAATGGCGGACCACCTCGGCAATGTATTCGGCGCTGGTCACGCGGGCGCGTCGCGCTGGAACGGCAGGTGCGAGGCGGCCGCGGCCATGTAGTCGTCGACCGCCGCGCGCTCGCGTTCGAGGTAACGACCGATCGCTGCCGAGAGCCCGGGATGCGCGAACCAGTGCGCCGAGCGGGTCAGCGTGGGCTCGAAGCCGCGCGCCAGCTTGTGCTCGCCCTGCGTGCCCGGGTCGAACTCGGCGAGGCCGCGCTCGATGCACCACTCGATGCCCTGGTGGTAGCACGCCTCGAAGTGCAGGCAGTCGACATGGCGTGCCGCGCCCCAGTAGCGGCCGTAGAGCGACGTGCCGTCCTGGAAGAAGATGGCGGCAGCGACCGGCTCCCCGGCGATGCGCGCGAGCTTGACCATGACCACCCCGGGCAGCTTCTGCGACACGAGTTGCAGGAAGTCGGCAGTCAGGTAATGCGGATTGCCGTGGCGCAGGAATGTCTGCTCCGAGAAGCCGAAAATCACCTGCCACAGGCCGGGATCGATGGCTTCGCCGGCGAGGGTATCGAAGGTCACACCGGCCTCGGCCACGCGCCGGCGCTCGCGCCGCAACTTCTTGCGCTTCTCGGCGCGAAACGTGTCGAGGAAGTCGTCGAAGTCGCGATAGCCGCGATTGCGCCACAGGAAGCGACAGTCGTGGCGGGCCAGGAACCCGGCGGCCAGCAGCGATGCCTGGTCGTCGGCCGTCGTGAAGTTCACCTGCGTCACCTGGGCGGCGTCGCGCTGGGCCGACTCGACCAGCTGTCGCGCAAGTTCGCCGCGCGTCGCGGCCGCGGAGCCGGGTGTCGCAAGCAGGCGCGGGCCCGTCACCGGCGTGAACGGCACGGCGGCCACCAGCTTGGGGTAGTAGGGGAGGCCCGCCCTCAGCGCCGACTGGGCCCAGTTCCAGTCGAACACGAATTCACCCCAGGAATGCGTCTTGAAGTAGCGGGGAACCGCTCCCGCGAGCCGGCCCTGCGGGTCGCGCAGCACCAGGTGCCGCGGCATCCAGCCGGACTCCATTCCGACGCAACCCGTCGACTCCAGCGCCGCGAGGAATCCGTGGCGCAGGAACGGATTGCCAGCGATGTCGAGGGCATCCCACTCGGCGCCCGGCACGTCGGTGATCCGTTCGAGGGTTTCGGCCTGCACGCGCATCGCGCGGCTGCTCCGCGGATCGGGCCTGGTCCCGATGGGGTCCCGGGCCACTGCCTTCAGGAGTGGCCGGCGTCGAACTGTTCGAGGTACTTGTCGGCGTCGAGCGCCGCCATGCACCCGGTGCCGGCCGACGTGATTGCCTGGCGATACACGTGGTCCGCGACGTCGCCCGCGGCGAAGACCCCGGCCACGCTCGTCGCCGTCGCGCCGCCCTCCGTACCCGATTTGATGGCGATGTAGCCGCCCTTCATCTCGAGCTGCCCTTCGAAGATCTGCGTGTTGGGCGTGTGCCCGACCGCGATGAAGACACCCGCGACGTCCAGGTCGCGGCTGCCCGAGCCGTCGGTCGCCTTGATGCGCAGGCCGGTGACCCCCGAATCGTCGCCGAGGACGTCGACGACCTCGTGATTCCAGGCGATGTCCACGACCCCGGCCTTCTGCCGCTCGAACAGCCGGTCCTGAAGGATCTTCTCCGAGCGCAGCTTGTCGCGGCGGTGCACTAGCGTCACGTGCGAGGCGATGTTGGAGAGGTAGAGCGCCTCCTCGACCGCCGTGTTGCCGCCACCGATGACGGCGACGCGCTGGCCGCGGAAGAAGAATCCGTCGCAGGTCGCGCAGGCCGACACACCGCGGCCGCGGAATGCCTGCTCCGATTCGAGCCCGAGGTAGCGCGCGCTCGCGCCGGTCGCGATGATGAGCGCGTCGCACGTGTACTCGCCGCGGTCACCCTTCAGGACCATCGGTCTCTTCGTGAGGTCCACCTCGTTCACGTGGTCCATCACGATCTCGGTGTCGAAGCGCGCCGCGTGCTCCCGCATCCGCTCCATGAGGCCCGGTCCCGTGAGCCCGTGCGGATCGCCCGGCCAGTTGTCCACCTCGGTGGTCGTCATGAGCTGGCCACCCTGTTCCATCCCGGTGAGCAGCAGCGGCTTGCGATTCGCGCGCGCCGCGTAGACGGCCGCGGCGTAGCCGGCAGGCCCGGACCCGAGGATGATCAGCCGCGAGTGACGGGGACCGCTCATGTATACTTCCTCGCGCTTCGAGCGCCGTGAACGGATGGGGGCGCGGCATGGTAATGAACTACCCGTCCCGCGGCAAAGCACCCCCCGCCGGGCGCTCCGGGGTCGCCTGCCGAGGCCCGCTGGCACCCGCCGCGCCATCCCGGTAATCTTCGCAACTTCATACGCTTACGCGAAAGTATTGAGCTTTCAGGTGATCAGTGGCGGCGAGGACTGAATCGAAACACGAAGCGGCGTCGAGCGTGGCCCGCGGCCTGCGCGAAAGCGCGCTGTGGGTGTTCGGCGCCCTGGCGCTGATCCTGCTCGTGGCGCTTGCGTCGTACGACCGGGCCGACCCGGCATTTTCCTCCACCGGGCAGTCGGGCCCGGTGACCAACCTGATCGGGCCATTCGGGGCGTGGCTGTCGGACCTGTTCTTCGTGCTGTTCGGCGCACCGGCCTACCTGTTCCCGATCGTGCTCGGCTACGCCGGCTGGACGCTGTTCCAGGAGCGTCGCAGCGCGGAGCCCATCGACCGGCGCACGTCCCTTCTGCGCGGCACGGGTTTCGTGCTCGCACTGGCGAGCAGCTGCGGACTCGCGACCCTGCATTTCTCGGGCGGCTCGCTGCCCTACACGGCCGGCGGCCAGGTCGGCGCGCTGGTCGGCGACGGGCTCGCCCACTCGCTCAGCCTGCTCGGCGCGACGCTGCTGCTGCTGGCCGTGTGGCTCGGTTCCGTCTCGTTGTGCACCGGCATCTCCTGGCTCGCCGTCATGGATCGCATCGGCCGCGCGGTGCTGCGCGGCATCGCGTGGACCAGGGAACGCAGCGCGACCGCGCGCGACGTGAAGGCCGGCCGCGAGGTCAAGCAGGCGCGGCAGGAGGTCGTGCGCGAGGAGCAGAAGAAGGCCGCGGAGCGCAAGCCGCCGAAGATCGAGGCAGTGGCGCCGAGGGTCGAGAAGAGCGAGCGCGTCGAGAAGGAAAAGCAGGTCTCGATGTTCGAGAGGCCGGGAGCGACGGAGCTGCCGGCGTTGTCGCTGCTCGATGACGCACCACAGCGCCAGGGCGGCTACTCGCCGGAGGCGCTGGAGGCGATGTCCCGGCTGGTCGAACTCAAGCTGCGCGATTTCGGCGTCGAGGCCGAGGTGGTCGAGGTGCACCCGGGGCCGGTCATCACGCGCTTCGAGCTTCGTCCCGCGCCCGGCGTCAAGGTCGCGCAGATTTCGCACCTCGCCAAGGACCTCGCGCGCGCGCTGTCGGCGGTGAGCGTGCGCGTCGTGGAAGTGATCCCGGGCAAGTCCACCATGGGCCTCGAGATCCCGAACGAGTCGCGCGAGATCGTGACGCTCGGCGAGATCATCAAGTCGAAGGCCTACGACGAGATGGCCTCGGCGCTCGCGCTGGTGCTCGGCAAGGACATCGGCGGCAACCCGGTCGTGGCGGACCTCGCGCGCATGCCGCACCTGCTGGTCGGCGGCACGACGGGCTCGGGCAAGTCGACCGCCATCAACGCGATGGTGCTGTCGCTGCTCTACAAGTCGTCCGCCGAGCAGGTCCGGCTGATCATGATCGACCCGAAGATGCTGGAGCTCTCGGTGTACGAGGGCATCCCGCACCTCATGGTCCCGGTCGTGACCGACATGAAGCAGGCGGCCAACGCGCTGCGCTGGTGCGTGGCGGAGATGGAGCGCCGCTACCTGCTCATGGCGCATGCCGGCGTGCGCAATCTCGCCGGCTACAACCGCAAGGTGAAGGACCTCGCCGACGCCGGCACGCCGCTGCGGGACCCGATCGAGATGAAGCGCCTGCCGCCGGGCGGCGATCCCGAGTCGGTCCCGTTCGTGGAACCGCTGCCGTTCATCGTCGTGGTCATCGACGAGCTCGCCGACCTGATGATGATCGTCGGCAAGAAGGTCGAGGAACTGATCGCCCGGCTGGCGCAGAAGGCGCGTGCCTCGGGCATCCACCTGATCCTGGCCACGCAGCGGCCGTCGGTCGACGTGATCACGGGCCTCATCAAGGCGAACATCCCGACGCGCATCGCGTTCCAGG
>DAOMFD010000136.1:0-5204 GCA_035429605.1 Steroidobacteraceae bacterium
GTGTACTACGTGAAGGGCGCGTTCCTCGACGCCGACAAGGCGTTCGAGGTGATCAGCGGCATGCGCACCGTCGAGCTGCGCATCATCAACAAGGCCATCAACACGCTCGTGCTGGCGCGTGCGCTTGCGAGGCACCCGGCCATCAACGTGAACTGCTCCGCAGTGGAGGGCAACGAGAACTACGCGCTGCGCGAGAAGCAGATGTTCCTGGGCCTGCCGGCTCCCCTGTTCACCATCGACCTGGAGACGCCCCTGGGGGCTGGCATCGGCCGCGAGCCGTTCCAGCGCTTCTTCGACTGCCTCGAGCCGGCCTTCGGCCTGCAGGTGACGCTCGGCCAGGGCAACACCGTCGTGGTCTGCCCTGCCCTCACCAGTCACTCGGAACTCTCGCCCGAAGCGCTGCGCGAAGCCGGCATCGCGCCGACGACCATCCGCATCGCGGTCGGCGAGGAAGACCCGCGCGCGCTCCTGGCGCACCTGATGCGCGCCGCCGAACTCGCGATCGAGCCGGCGGCCCCGGGATTTCTCGCGCACTTTGCGTCGCCGGCGGAGATCGACCGGCTGTACGAGGACAACTACGCGGACGTCCACCGCCGCTATGCTGCGAGCCGGCCACGCATGGCGCAACTGATGGCGTGATCAGCGGCGCTCGACGAGTGCCAGCGCCTCGACGTGATGCGTGTTCGGGAAGAAGTCGTACGGCCGGATGGACCGCACGCCGAAGCCCGCGGCCTCAAAGGCCATGAGGTCCCGAGCCAGCGTACCCGCGCTGCAAGACAGGTATGCGATGCGCGCGGGTCGCAGGTCCGACGTCAGCGCCTGTGTCACCCCGGCCTCGAGACCCGACCGCGGAGGATTCACGAAGGCGACGCCCTCGCCGCCGACGTCCCGCCACCACCCGCGGATCTGCGGAAGCCGCTGGGCACAAGTGCCGCGCAGAACGGTTGCCGCGGGCGCATTGCGAATGGAGCACGCGACCGCCTCGCCGGAGAGCTCGACGCCGAGCGCCGGGCTGCCCGCTCGAGTCCATTCACGCAGCGTCGCGCCGATTCCGCAGTACAGGTCGAGCACCGCAACCGACGCGCCGGGCGCGAGATGGCGCCGGGCCTCGTCGACCGCGGCGACGTAGAGTCCAGGCAGCGGCTGCATGAAGGCGGTCGGTCCGTGCAGCAGGCCACCCGGCCCCCGAGACTCCGCCGCACCCCACAACAGGCGCCAGCCATTTCTTGCAAACAGGCGGCGTCCCGCCGCTGGATGCAGGTGCAGCCACAGACCTTCGATCCCGGTTCCGACGATGCAACCGAGGAGCGGCGCGAGAACCTCATCGTCGAGATTGCGCGCCTTGACGATCAGCGTGGCCTGCGCACCGGCCACGTGGAGATACGCGAGTGGCAGCCGGTCGACCGGGGGCAGTTGTCGCATCAGCAGGTGCACCAGCGCGCGCACGCGCTCGGTGTGGACCGGACAATCGGGGATGGGGATCAGTTCGTCGCGGCGCATGAGGCCGACGCGCCAGCCGTGCTCCGCCGACCATCCGGCGTTGAGCGTCACCCGGTCGCGATAGCCGAGGCGTTCTGACTCGACCGGTACCGCGGCCGGCTGGATTCGGTCAGCCCATGGGTGCAGGGCCTGGGCGAGGTAGGCGGTCTTCTGGGCGATGCTCTCGTCGGCTGTCCGCAGCCGGTGCCTGCAGCCGTGGCAGGCGGGTTCACATCCAGGGGGCAGCGACGCTAGTGGCATCGGGCGACCGCCCGTTCCCCTGCCTCCGGCTGCCCCGGTGCCCCGGAAGGCGCGCCACTCGTTGCGGCGTCACCCTGCCAGGACCCCGTGGCGTGGGCGCTCAGGCAAACGGCTGGGCCATGAAGACCGCGTGCACGACCGCCGCGAAAACGAAGGTCACCGTGATCGCGAGGCCGGCGAGCACCTTGCTGAGGACTCGGTCGGAATTGCTGCAGGTGGACATCATGGCTGGATCCTCCGGTTGAACTCGGGGCCAACGATAGTCCGCCAGATTGGTCAGATAAATAGAATACTTCAGGAAACTCCGTTCACGAATTCGGAATAATCGCCTGGCCAGTTCCCACTGGCCGCGTCGGCTACCACCCGACGGACACCGGGTCCGCCGGGTGGAGCCAAGCGGTTCAAGGCGCCGGCACGACCTTGTAGTACACGCCCCCGGAACCGTAGTTGGGTTGGAACCAGGTGTTACCGCACAGGTAGTAGGCGATGCCCTTCACCGTGGGCTCGACGCAGCCTGCCGGCAGCGACGGATACATCGCCCCCATCGTGTAGGACCCGGGCGCGCCCGACGCCTCCGCAGCACCAGTGGCGACCCCCGCGTTGTAGGCGTTGGTCGTTGCCGTCGTCGTGCTGGAGGATTCCGCCGCGGTGGCGACGGTTGCGCCGACGACCGCACCGGCTACGGCCGCGCCTGCCGCGTCCCACCCGCCGCAGTTGTAGCAGCCGGCACCGTAGTAGTTCACCTCGGCGGGCGGGTGATAGTCATACGCATAACCGGCCGGCGGCACGTACGCCGTGCCTCCGTACGGTGTCGAATGGTAGGCACCCTCGCCGTACGCGCCCGACGTCGTGCCGCCGTACATGTTGGTGTGGCTGGCGCCTTCGCCGGCCTCGCCTTCGGTGTGGCCACCGTAGACGTTGTTGTGTTCCGTGCCGCCGCCGAAGGCGTGTTCCGTGTTGCCGCCCCACGCGTTGGTGTGCTCGGTTCCCACGCCCGCTTCGTGCTCGGTGCTGCCACCGAAGCGGTTGGCGTGGCCATAGGCGCCCGCGTACTGCGGCGCGAGCGCTACGACCATCATCGCCGACAGTCCCGTGATGATTCTCTTCATGGCGGTCTCCTTAGGTCACTGCTTCTTGGCGGCCGACGACCGGTCCCCGGCAGGCATCGCTGCCGGATTCCCGAACGCGATCGGCAACGCCTTCTTCGCCTTCTCGGGCGGCGTGAATGCGCCAGCCGGGACCGCTGCGTCCAGCTTCCAGTCCGACAGGTTCACCGAGTGGCGCAACTGCAGCGGATCGCTGCGGAACACGGCCTGCAGCCGGCGCGGCATGCGGTCGTCGACGCCGATCCAGGCCTGCACGAATGCGTGGTCGTTGGCGTAAGCGATGATGTGCGTCTTCACGCCGCCGACGGAGTCCGACTGCCCGACGTAGAACGCGACCCGCAGCCCGTCGGACAGGCCCTTGTACGGGTCGGTCACCAGCAGGTCCGTGTACGGGAAATAGATCTGGGCCGTCTTGAATGCTGCTTCGAGCATGGCATCGATCGTTGCCGGCGCGGAAGCGCGGGCCACCATGTTCTCGACGGGCGAGTACGCGACCATGCTCTTGCCGTCGTAGTAGAACTCGCTGCGCGGCCCGTCACCGGGACTCACGACGCGCAGCTTGTCCGGCCGCTGGAGCAGCACCTCGGAGGTCGTGTAGTAAGCGAGCGGCGGCCCGAGGCGGCTCGGACTCTCCTCGCTCACCACCGCCTTGAACGCCATGGTCCTGGCCGCTCCGAGTTTGTCGCAGGCGCCCTTCAGGATGTTGAGCGCTTTCGGCTCCAGCTCGATCGCCGGTGCCAGGTTGCCCGAGGTGGATGGCGTCGCGCCCGGCGTTGCCGCGGCATCTCCAGCACGCACCGAAGGTGCGCCCGCGATCGTCAGCATCGCCACCGCAATCAGCGCGGCGAGCGAAATCCTCTTGATCATGCGTTGATCCTCGTGTTGTTGGTCTTGAAGGCTGTCCGGCCGCGGACACGGCTCGACTGGACAAATCATAGCGCGTCCCGGCGTCACCTGCGTTACGCGGTCCACTCGACTTTCGCCGCCGGGCCGACCGCGTCCATGGCCTCGAGCAAAGCCGCGACGAGTTCGCGTTCCTCGCCACTCAGCTCCGGTCGCCAGACGTCCACCAGCAGGATGACGCGCGTCTCGTGGCTCGAATTCCACGCCTCGTGCTCGATCGAGTCGTCGAAGACCCACGCCTCGCCCTTCCGCCACTGGCGCTGCTCGTTGCCGACCCGGAAATGACAGCCGGGCGGAACGATCAGTGGCAGGTGGCAGATCAGCCGCGTGTTCAGGTACCCGCAGTGCGGCGGAATCCTTACGCCAGGCTTGAGCACGGAGAACAGCGCCATCGGGTCGCGGCCGCGAACCCGCGGGAGCGGCAGCCGCTCGATCGCCGCCATCGTCTTCGGGCACTGTGCCGCGTTCTCCTCGACGATCGCGCCGTTCCGATAGAGGAAGAACGCACTCCAGTCGAGGTTGTCGAGCAGCCGGCGGTCGCCGGTCTCGGGAACACCGGGGTGCGACTGCAGGTAGGGCACGAATCCGCGGCTGCGTTCGAGCACGCCGGCGAGCTCCGCGCAGATGTCGTCCGTCGCAGCTTCGAGCCCGGCCAGCCAGGGGCACGTCTCGCGCGGGTAGAACTGCACCTGCGGAAGCTCGGGAAAATAGTATGCGCGCGGCTGCTGGTAATGGATGCGCCTGCGGCCATGCATGAGGTCGAGCGAATGGCTGAAGCGGCGGCTCGAGCGCGCCGGGTCATAGCCCGCGGCGGCGAGCTGCGCCGCGAGCTGCCGCGCGACGTGCTCGTTGATTCGCTCCCGTGACTCCGCGGCGCGCTGCACGGCGGAGGCCAGCGCGGGCGGCAGGTTCTTCTCCTGCGACGCGACATTGATCGCGGCGCCGTAGAACGCGGCCGAGCCGCGCAGGTCCCCCGTCGCGGCCGAGCGATCGCCGCGGATCAGCAGCGCGTGCAGGTTGCGCGGATCGAGCGCGAGAGCCCTTCCGACGGCGTCGTCAAGTCCCGTCGCGTCGCCCAGCCTCTGGCAGGCAAGCGCCAGGCCGACGAACACGTGCGCATCGGCCTGCCCGGCGTGCACGATCGACTCGAATTGCCCGCGAGCGGCCTCGGCGTCGCCGGCGTCGAGCGCGGCCCGGCCGGCCGCGAATGCAGCATTCCTGTCGATGGGAGAAACCGTCCCCGGGGTGCCGTCGAGGACCGGATCATGACGCCCGCCCGGCCATGCGGCAACCCGGGCCGATTGACACCGAGGCCCCATGCGACAAGGATGCGACCTTGTTCCCGACACCGTCCCTGGGCGCCGGCAGACCCTGCCCCGCTTCGCCCGGGACATTCGAGGCCGAGCGATGTTCGAGCGCCATGGGCGCGTCTGCGCCGTTCTATTGACCGTGGCA
>DAOMFD010000137.1:0-5202 GCA_035429605.1 Steroidobacteraceae bacterium
ACCCAGGCGCGGGCGTTGCGGAACATCCGCATCCACCCACTGTCCTCGCCCCACTCCGCCGGGTGCCAGGAGTTCTGGACCGTGCGATAGACGCGCTCCGGATGCGGCATGACGATCGTCGCCCGGCCGTCGCTGCTCGTAAGTCCCGTGATGCCCGACGGCGACCCGTTCGGGTTGGCCGGGTACGCCTCGGCCGGGCGCCCGTGGTTGTCGACGAATCGCAGGCTCACCAGCCCGCTGCCCACGCACGCGCGCATCGCCTCGGCGGTCGCGAACTCGGCCCTGCCCTCGCCGTGCGCCACGGCGATCGGCATGACCGACCCCGCCATGCCGGCGAAGAAGACGGACGGGGATGGCAGCACCTCGACGAGCCCCACGCGGCCCTCGAACTGCTCGGAGCGGTTGCGCACGAAGCGGGGCCAGTGGGCCGCGCCGGGTACGAGGTCTTTCAGCGCTGCCATCATCTGGCAACCATTGCACACGCCGAGCGTGAAGCTGTCGGTGCGCGCGAAGAACGCCTCGAACTGGGCGCGCAGCATCGGGTTGAACAGGATCGATTTCGCCCAGCCTTCGCCCGCGCCGAGCACGTCGCCGTACGAGAAGCCGCCGCAGGCCACCAGCCCGACGTAGTCGTCGAGCCGCGTGCGCCCGGCGATCAGGTCGGTCATGTGCACGTCCACCGGCGCGAATCCCGCGCGATGGAACGCGGCCGCCATCTCGAGCTGGCTGTTCACCCCCTGCTCGCGCAGGATCGCGACCGGCGGTCGGGTTCCCTTGACCAGGAATTGGGCCGCGGTATCTGCGGCTGGATCGAACGTCAGCCGGGCGTGCAGGCCGGGGTCCGCGGGATCCGTGGCACGCGCATACTCCTCGGCGGCGCACTCCGGGTTGTCGCGCAGCGACTGCATGCGGAACGTCGTCTCGGACCACGCGCGCCGCAGCTCGGTGCGCGTCGCCTGCAGAATCGTGCGGCCACGGGACCGGATCACGACCGCGTCGTCGGACGTGACCCGACCGATGACGTGGACCGAGTCCGCGAGACCAGCCCTGCTGAATTCTGCCACGACTTGCGCGACCGCCGCTGCCTCGACCTGCAGGACCGCGCCCAGTTCTTCCGCGAACATCGCCGAGACGACCGCCGCGCCGCCCTCTCCCGCGATGAGATCCGCCTCGATGCCGCACCGACCGGCGAATGCCATCTCGCACAGCGTGACGAACAGCCCGCCGTCGGAACGGTCGTGGTAGGCCAGGATCCGGCCGGCATCGCGCAGCGACGTGATCGCGCTGAAAAACGCCCGCAACGCCGCAGGGTCGTCGCAGTCCGGGGCGACCGATCCGACGCGCCCGTACACCTGCGCGACGCAGGAACCCCCCAGGCGGTCCTTGCCGAGCCCCAGGTCCACGAGCAGCAGGCGCGTGTCGCCTCGATCGGTCCGCAGTTCCGGCGTGAGCGTCCGTCGCACGTCTTGCGCAGGAGCGAATGCCGACACGATGAGGGAAACGGGCGCCACGACCTTGCGCGGGCCGTCGCTGCCCTGCCATGCGGTCTTCATCGAGAGCGAGTCCTTGCCTACCGGGATCGCGATCCCGAGTGCCGGGCAGAGTTCCTCGCCCACCGCACGCACCGCGTCGTACAGGTCCGCGTCCTCGCCGGGCTCGCCGCAAGCGGCCATCCAGTTCGCCGAGAGCCGGATGTCCTCGATGCGGGCGATGTCCGCGGCGGCGATGTTGGTCACGGCCTCGGCGACGGCCATGCGCGCGGCCGCCGCCGGATCCAGCAGGGCGAGCGGCGTTCGCTCCCCCATCGCCATCGCTTCCCCTCGGGTCGAGAAGTAGTCGCTCACCGTCACGGCCACGTCGCTCACGGGGACCTGCCACGGTCCCACCAGCGGGTCGCGGCTGATCATGCCGCCCACCGACCGATCGCCGATCGCGATCAGGAATGTCTTGTCGGCGATCGTCGGCAGCCGCAGCAGCCGGAATGCCGCATCGCGGACGTCGACATCCCGGCCGTCGAAATCGTCCGAGGCGCCGCGCAACCGGCGGACGTCCCGCGTCATGCGCGGCGGCTTGCCGAGCAGCGTTTCCAGCCGCATCCCGACCGGCTCATTGCCGAAGAGCGGATCGGCGACCCGGAGCGTGCCGTCCGACGTCACCTCGCCGATCACCGCGTACGGGCAGCGTTCGCGCGCGCAGAACGCCGCGAACCGCTCCATGTGCCCGGCCGCGACGATCAGCACGTAGCGCTCCTGCGCCTCGTTGCACCAGATCTCGAGTGGCGACATGCCGGGCTCGTCGCTCGGCACGGCGCGCAGGTCGACGCGGCCGCCGCAGCCGCCGTGCGCCACGGACTCGGGCACCGCGTTCGACAGCCCGCCGGCGCCGACGTCATGGATGAGGAGGATCGGGTTCGCGTCGCCGAGCGCCCAGCAGGCGTCGATGACCTCCTGGGCCCGGCGCTGGATCTCGGGGTTGCCGCGTTGCACGGACGCGAAGTCGAGGTCCGCCGAACTCGCGCCCGCGCCCACCGAGGACGCCGCGCCGCCGCCGAGCCCGATCAGCATCGCGGGACCGCCGAGCACCACGATCTTCGCGCCGGCGACGATGGTGGCCTTCTCGACGTGCTCGCGACGGATGTTGCCGAGGCCACCGGCGATCATGATCGGCTTGTGGTAACCGCGCAGCGGCGAGCGCCCCTCGGCCTCGACGCGCTGCTCGAAGGTGCGGAAATAGCCGCAGATTCCCGGCCGGCCGAACTCGTTGTTGAACGAAGCAGCGCCGATCGGGCCTTCGAGCATGATCGAGAGCGCCGACACGATGCGGTCCGGCTTGCCCAGGTCCTGCTCCCACGGCTGCACCGCGCCCGGAATGCGCAGGTTCGACACGCTGAAACCGACCAGCCCCGCCTTCGGCTTCGAGCCGCGGCCGGTCGCGCCTTCGTCGCGGATCTCGCCGCCGGACCCGGTGGCCGCGCCCGGGAACGGCGAAATCGCCGTCGGGTGGTTGTGCGTCTCCACCTTCATCAGGATGTCGATCGGCTCGTCGGCTCCCGCGTAGGCCCCGCCGCCCGGCTGCGCGAACCAGCGCCGGCCCGGCCAGCCCTCGATGACGGCGGCATTGTCGCGATAGGCCGACAGCACGCCGCGCGGATTGCGCGCGTGCGTATTGCGGATCATGCCGAACAGGGACTTCGGGCCCCTGGACCCGTCGACGATCCAGTCCGCGTTGAAGATCTTGTGCCGGCAATGCTCGGAATTCGCCTGCGCGAACATCATGAGCTCGACGTCGGTCGGGTCGCGCCCGAGCGACCGGAACGCATCCACGAGGTAATCGATCTCGTCGTCCGACAGCGCGAGCCCGAGTTCGGCATTCGCCGACACCAGCGCCGCGCGCCCCTGTGCAACCAGTGGCACGGTCGAGAGCGGCTTCGGCGCCGCATGCTCGAAGAGCGCGGCCGCCGCTGCGGTGTCGCGCAACACCGCCTCGGTCATGCGGTCGTGGACGACGGCTGCCGCGGCTTGCCAGTCCTCGTCGGCGAGGCGACGCGACGCGCCGAGGTAATAGGCCACGCCGCGCTCGATGCGGCGCACGGCGGCCAGGCCGCACACGTGCGCGATGTCGGTGGCCTTGCTGGACCAGGGGGACACGGTGCCAATGCGCGGCACGACGAGCAGCAACTCACCCTGGGGCGCACCCGCCGACACGGTGGGTCCGTAACGCAGCAGCGACTCGAGCACCCCGGCTTCGCGCGCGTCGAGGGGGCGCTCGACGTCCACGAAGTGGACGTGACGGGAATCCAGGCGCTCGACCTCTCGGGTCCGCTCTCGTATCGACGACAGGAGCTTGGCGAGACGGAAATCCGAGACTGCGGGGGCGCCGCTGAGTGTGAGCATTCTTCGAAGCCGCCGCCGGGCTGGCAGGGGCGCGGAATGATACCGGAGCGCCGGAGCCCGAACCAGCGCGAGCGGCCGCCGGCTAGCGACGCGGCCCCGGATCGCCGGGCGTGTAGACGGGATACGGGAATTGCGTGACGTTCGAGCCTTCGGCCGCGACCACCTTGCTCACGCCGCTCTTCTTGACCTCGTCGATGCGGATCACCGAGTGCAGCGGCAGGTAGGTGCGCTTCACGCCCGCGAACTCCGACTGGATCCGTTCCTCGGATGGATCCACCACCACCGCGGAACGCTCCCCGAAGATCAGTTCCTCGACCTCCACGAAGCCGAACAGCGAGCCGTGCCCCACCTTGCGGGCATAGATCTCGTAAACCTTGCCCTGGTTGTGGAAAACGACTTTAAAAATGTGGCTGGGAGGCATGAGGTGCTTGCGATTTCAGGCCGGCCCATATTACAAGGGGAGCCTGACCATGGCCATCAAGCTACGCGTCATCAGCGACCAGTATCGCGAACTCGGCGAGGAGCGCTCGCGCGTGTTCGGCGTCAATGGCGGGACCATCGGCCGGGCCCCCGACAACGACTGGGTCCTGCCCGACCAGAAGCGACTGGTGTCCGGGCATCACTGCGACATCGAATACCGCAGTGGCGGCTACTGGCTCCGTGATCGCAGCACGAACGGGGTGTTCGTCAATGAATCCGACGAGGCGGTCTCGGAGACCGGCCCGGTCCCCTTGCAGGACGGAGACCGCCTCCGCCTCGGTGACTACGAGATCCTGGTGAGCGTCGACGAGCGCATGGACTTCCTGCCCTCCGAATCCGAGCTGGAATCGGCCGAGGAGCACCTCGACACCGGAATCGGCGTCAAGCTCGACCTCGACAGCCTGTTCACGCCGCGCGACACGGGCGATTCGAGTTCGATCTCGATCCGCAATGCATTCGGCCTGAAGCTGCCCAAGTCGTTCCGCAAGGCTGCGGCGCGCGAGCCGCAGCCTGTCGAAACGTCCGAACCGCAGCTGGCGCCGCCGATCGAAGACTCGCCGATCGAAGACACCCCGGGCGTCGAGGAACCGGTCGCGGCGGCAGAGCCCGCGCCCGCCGAGTGGGCGCTCAAGACCCGCGCCGTCACGCGCAAGGAACTCGCCGACGCCCTCGCACGCCGCCAGAGTCGCATCGACGCCCGGCAGCAGACACTCCCGTTCCACCAGCAGGCGACGGCCTGGACGGACCTGCGCTCGGCCGTGCAGGCGTTCTGTCGCGGCGCAGGCATCGACGCCACGTCACTCAGCGCGGAAGCGCAGTCGATGCTGCC
>DAOMFD010000138.1:0-3806 GCA_035429605.1 Steroidobacteraceae bacterium
CGGGTCGGCATGAGTGGCGCGGAGGTGGCGACGGTGCTTGGCTCGCCCAACGTCGTGACCACGGACGAGGAGCGCCGCGAGGTCTGGATCTACGACAAGATTTCGACGACGTCTGCCTATTCGACGAGCAGCGGCGGGATCTGGGCGCTGATCCTCGGGGGCGGCTCCAGCGTCGGCGGGGCGGGCGGCGGCAGCGCCGGGCAGTCGGCGGGAGCGGCGGCGACGACGCAGAAGACGCTGACCGTCATCATCAAGTTCGACGCCGACAAGAAGGTTCGCGACTTCGCCTACCACACGTCGAGCTTCTGATGCCATGACGGGCGCGAGGGCGCGACCGGGCGGATCGGGCGTAGCGGCGCTCTCGCTGGTGTGCATGCTCGTGGCGGCGGGCGGCTGCGCGACGATCCCGCCGGACGCCCTGGTGCTGAGTCCCGAATCGCTCGAACTGCGCCAGATGCAGACGCGACGCATCGACGGCATCAGCGAGAAGGACCTGTTGTACGCCTCCGTCGGCGTGCTCCAGGACCTCGGATTCGAGATCGACGAGGCCGAGACGAAGCTCGGCCTGATCGTCGCGTCCAAGGACCGGTCCGCCTTCACGCCCTCCCAGATTGCCGGCGCCATTGCGCTCGCGCTGCTCGGCGTCCAGTCCGACATCGACAAGACGCAGAAGATCCGCGTTTCGCTCGTGACGCACCCGGCGCTCGATTCGGATGGCAAGCCCCGTCCCGACAGCCAGGTGATCCGCATCACGATCCAGCGCATCGTGTGGAACACGCAGAATCAGGTGACCCGCATCGAGGCGATCGAGGAGCCGGAGATCTACCAGAAGTTCTACGAGAAGCTCTCGAAGAGCATCTTCCTCGAGGTGCACGCGACATGAATCGATCGAATGCAGCCGTGTTCGTGGCCTGCTGCCTGGCGCTCGTCGCTGGCTGCGCCCCTTCGACCGAGGCAGTGCTCGAGACCGGGCAGAGTGCCGTGGCGCTGCGCAGCTTCCAGCAGCGTGCCTTCGACACGACGGACAAGGAAAAGACCATGCGCAGCGTGATCGCGACGCTGCAGGATCTCAGCTTCGTCGTGGACAAGGCCGACCTGGAACTCGGCACCGTCAGCGCAACCAAGCTGTCCGGCTACCAGCTGCGGATTACCGTCACCGTTCGGCCGCGCGGCGACACGCAGATGCTGGTGCGTGCCAATGCGCAATACATGGACAAGGCTGTCGAGGATCCGAAGCCGTATCAGGACTTCTTCACCGCGCTCGAGAAGTCCATGTTCCTGACCGCGCACCAGGTGGACTGACGCCTCGGTTGCCGCGTCAACTCGGCGCCGATGCGACCGCCTCGGCGACCACGCCCGCAGCGGCCTCGGGTGACATCTGCGCCTCGCGCGCCAGCGTCCGCCAGGTGTGAAAGTCGAGGGCGACCGCGAGCAGTGCCTGCTGGTTCGGGGCCAGGCCCGCACCTAAAACCTGCCGATAGGCCGCCATCGGCCGACCGAATCTCAGCTCGGTGATCTCGCGGGTAAGCGCGTGATGCTCCGCATCGCGCAGCACGCATGCGGCCAGGCTCTCGTTCCGGGCGTACCAGCCATACAGTGCCGACAGCCCCTGACGCAGCCGGTCGCGAGCAGTCGGGATCCCGGCCCAGGGAGCGGCATCCGGCAAAGGGTCCCGCTCCATGGCCAGGCCGGAGCACGCGAGAAACAGGCTCCGCTCGTCGGGAAAGTGGGCGTAGAGAGTGTGCCGCTGAACGCCGGCGTGCTCCGCGATCATGCTCAGCGTCGTCGACGCGGGCCCGACTTCGCCGTGCAGGGCGACCGTCGCCTCGACGATCCGCCGGCGCGTATCCGCCAGTCGATCGGCACGCTTCCTGAGGGTGTATTTCCTGCTCATTCGCATTAACTGCACATATGTGTGCAGTCATAGTTGACACCAGGCTATTTTAGATGCACAGTATTGTGCACTCAAGTCTTGTCGATCGTCCGTAACACTCAAGGGGGGAATGAGCATGGATACGACCACCGTCAGCGAAATTGCCGAAGGCCTTTATCGAATCTCGACCTACGTGCCGGCCATCGCGCCGCCCGCCGGCTTCACCTTCAACCAGTTCCTCGTCGTCGGCGACGAGCCGTTGCTGTTCCACACGGGTCCGCGCCGGATGTTTCCGCTGGTCCGCGACGCCGTGGCGCAGGTCGTTGCGCCCGAGCGGCTGCGCTGGATCACGTTCGGGCACGTCGAGGCGGACGAGTGTGGCTCGATGAACGAGTGGCTCGCGATCGCGCCTCGCGCGCAGGTCGCACACGGTGCGATCGGGTGTTCGGTGCAGCTGATGGATCTCGCCGACCGGCCTCCGCAGGAACTCGCGAACGACCAGGTGCTCGACCTCGGCCGGGGCAAGCGGGTCCGCTACATCGACACGCCGCACACCCCGCACGGCTGGGACGCGGGCGTGATCTTCGAGGAGTCGACATCGACGCTGCTGTGCGGGGACCTGTTCACGCAGGTCGGCCGCGGGTCGCCGCTGACGGCGAGCGACATCGTTGGCCCGGCAATTGCCGCCGAGGACATGTTCAAGTACTCCGCGCTGAATCCCGACATGGGCGCGACCATTCGACGGCTCGCCGCACTGGCGCCGCGCACGCTCGCGCTGATGCACGGACCGTCGTTCAACGGCGACACGGTGGGTGCGCTGCGCGCCCTGGCGGACGACTACGACCGGCGTGGCTGGCGAGCGCAGGCGGCTGCACCCGCAGCCAGGGAGCAGCGGATCGCCTAGACTTGGCGGTACCGCGGCAGGGCTGGCTGCGTTTCGGATGGTCGTTGATGTTTGAGGCGATCGAACAGGAGATCGACACCCCTGCCCTGAGGATCCGCTACCACCTGGCGCCGTGGGATGCCGCGACCGTCGGAGCGCCGGTGGCGGCGATCTCGTCGCTCGAAGTGCGGGACGCGGCGGCCGCGACGGCGGAGTTCCCGGCGTTCCGGGAGTGGGTTCGCCGGAGCGGAGTGGTCCTGGTCAGCTGCAGGCTCCCGCACGGGCGACTGGTCGAATGCGGCTTCCTGGAGTCGCAGGGTTTTCGATTCATCGAACTCAACTACCGTCCGGAGCTTGGCAACCTCGAGCAGATCAAGCTCGATGACTCGGCGCAGTACGCGGTGGAGCCGGCGTCGGGGGCGGACGAGGATGCGATCGCAGACATGGCGCGCCAGGTCTTCGACGCCAGCCGCTTTCACAATGATCCGATGATCGATGCGCGAATCGGACATCTGCGGTACCAGGCGTGGGTACACAACGCATTCCGGAATCCGCGGCAGTCGGTCCTGAAGTGCCACGTCGATGGAAACATCGTCGCATTCTTCGTCGTCGAAGCCCCGCAGCCCCAAGGCCGCTTCTGGTCGCTCGTCGGCCTGGCCCCGGGCATGACCGGTCGTGGCATCGGCGCCGCGGTCTGGCGCGCCGTCCTGCGATGGCATCGGGACGAAGGCGTCACGCACGTAGCGACCAGCATTTCCTCGCTCAATCTCCGGGTCCTGAACCTCTACGTGAAACTCGGCTTTCGGTTTCCGGAGCCGGAAATTACGCTGCACTCCTGTCCACTCGGACCGATCAGGAGCCCGGAGTGAACCGCCGGACAGCGATCCGCCTCCTTGCAGCGCCGAGCAGGGGTCAGTAGTGGGTTATCGAATCCCGTTCAACAAGCCGCCGGTTGCTGGATCGGAGGTCGAATACATCCGCGAAGCAATCGCGGCCGGCCGGACGAGCGGCGATGGGCCGTTCACGAGGCGCTGTCAGCAGCTCCTGGAG
>DAOMFD010000138.1:3906-5176 GCA_035429605.1 Steroidobacteraceae bacterium
CCGCGGACACGAGCGGTGTGGCCCGTGCATTACGCCGGTGTCGCCTGCGAGATGGACGAGATCATGGCCATCGCACGCAGGCACGGCCTGACGGTGGTCGAGGACGCGGCACAGGGGGTATTCGCGTCCTACCGTGGGCGCTGGCTCGGCACGATCGGCGATCTCGGCTGCTACAGCTTTCACGAGACGAAGAATTTCACGTGCGGCGAAGGCGGGGCGCTGCTGGTGAATGCAGAGCGATTCCTCCATCGGGCCGAGATCCTGCGCGAGAAGGGCACCAACCGCAGCCAGTTCCTGCGCGGACAGGTCGACAAGTACACGTGGGTGGACGTTGGATCGTCGTATGTTCCGTCCGATCTGCTCGCGGCATTTCTCTACGCTCAGCTCGAGCACATGGAGGCGATCACGGCGAAACGCCGGGCCGTCTTCGAGCGTTACATGCGCGAACTCTCGCCGCTGGCCGAGCGTGGACTGGTGCGGCTGCCCGTGGTGCCCGCACAGTGCAGCACCAACTACCACATGTTCTACCTGCTGACGGCGGGCATCGAGGAGCGCACGGCGCTGATCGAGCACCTGAAGCGTGCCGGCATCCAGAGCGTGTTTCATTACGTTCCCCTGCACACTTCACCCGTCGGCCGGTCGCTGGGTGGACGCGAGGGAATGCTTCCGGTGACCGAAGATGCGAGTGCGCGTCTCCTGCGGTTGCCCCTGTACTGCGACATGACCGCGACCGAGGTTGGCGAGGTAATCGTTGAGATCTATCGGTTCTTCGGGCTTTCGGCCCCGACATGACGTGGGCGCCTAGCCGGATCCGGACCCGCTCCATGGCGAAAGTACTGCACGTGATGATGAAGTTGCCCGACAAGGTCGGCAGCGATTTCCAGCAGTTCGCGCACCAGTCGCTGGGCCAGCACACGCACTCGTTCGTCGCGTTCAGGAGCGGAAAGGTCGAAGCGACCCACCCGAGTTCCCGCACCTACGAACTCCTGCCTCGGGGCGTGTTGCCCAAGTTCCTGGCGCTGCGCAGGTGTCTCGAGGCGTCGCGGCCGGACGTCGTGATCTTTCACGGCATGAACTACGAGTTGCGCGAGACGCTGGCTCTCCTGGCGCTCTATGCCACGACCGACATTCGCTACAGGGCGGTTTGGTACATCTGGGGCGCGGATGTCTATCGGTTCCAGAATCGCTTCCGTGGTTTCGTGCCGGCGGTGTCCGAGTTCTTTCGCCGGCGACTGCTGCGGCGAGTTTTCTATGCCGCCACGCTCGTGCC
>DAOMFD010000139.1:0-2615 GCA_035429605.1 Steroidobacteraceae bacterium
CGAGATAGCCGCGAACGACGACGCCGGCGTGCTCGGCGAGGTACTTGCGCGCGATGGCGCCCGCCGCCACGCGCATGACCGTCTCGCGCGCCGACGAGCGGCCGCCGCCGCGATAGTCGCGGAACCCGTACTTGTGCTGGTAGGTGTAGTCGGCGTGGCCCGGCCGGAACCGGTCCTTGATCTTTTCGTAATCGTAGGACCGCTGGTCCTCGTTCTGCACCAGCAGGCCGATGGGCGTCCCCGTCGTGCGGCCCTCGAAGACGCCCGAGAGGATGCGTACCACGTCGGGTTCGCGGCGCTGGCTCGTGTAGCGCGACGTCCCGGAGCGGCGGCGCTCGACGTCGCGCTGGATGTCCTCTTCCGCGAGCACGAGGCCGGGCGGGCACCCGTCCACGATGCAACCCAGCGCGGGCCCGTGGCTCTCGCCGAACGTCGTGACCGTGAAGAGCTGGCCGAAGGTATTGCCCGACATCTGGTGTTCCCCGGACGACTGCTAGGCCACGCCGCGCGTGGGCGGGGCCTGCAACTCGTTCCTTCTTAGCATGAACACGCCTCCCCCGCCGTGCTCGAATTCGAGCCAGGTGAACGGCAGGCGGGGGAAAGCCTGCGACAGGCGCTCGTCGCTGTCGCCGACTTCCACGAACAGGGCACCGCCGGGTGCGAGGTGCTGCGCCGCTCCGGCGAGTATGCGGCGCACGATCTCCAGGCCGTCGCTGCCCGCGCGCAGCGCGAGGTCCGGTTCGTGGCGGTACTCGGCCGGCAGTGCCGCCATCTCCGCATCGCTCACGTAGGGCGGGTTCGACACGATCAGGTCGTAACGACGCCCGCCGACCGGCGTGAACACGTCGCCTTCGAGGAGGTTCAGTCGGTCGCCGACGCCATGGCGCTCCACGTTGCGACGGGCCACCGCGAGCGCGGCCGGCGACACGTCCACCGCGTCCACCGTCGCGCCGGGGAACGCCTTCGCGCAGGCGATCGCGATGCAGCCCGATCCCGTTCCGATGTCCAGAATGCCGTGGACCGCCGCTGGATCGATCCAGGGCTCGAAGCGCGCGGCGATCAACTCGGCGAATGGCGAGCGCGGCACGATCACGCCCGGATCGACCTCGAACTCGAGACCGGCGAACCACATGCGCCCCATCAGGTAGGCCGCCGGGACGCGCCGGACGATGCGCTCGCGGAACAGTTCAAGCACGCGCTCGGCGTCACCAGGCTGGACGCGCTGCCCGTACGCCTCCGCCGCGTGGGCGTGATCGAGGGCGAGCGCGTGGAAGACCAGCGCCGCCGATTCGTCCAGCGGATTGTCCATGCCGTGTCCGTAGTCGAGTCCGGCCTGATCGAACTCCTGCGCACCGTAACGGACCAGGTCGGCGACAGTCGGCGCCTCGGGTGGCGGCGAGTGGAACGGCGGTGTCGCCTTCATGTCACGTGCGCCCGTTGTGGGATAATCGCGGCCCCGTCCGGCCGGACGCCCACCACGCACCCAGACATGTCCGCTCGCTTCATGAGGATCGCCATCCTCGCGATTGTAGCGTTTGCCGGCGGGCTGCTGATCGCCCGCGCGGTGTTCCCGCCGCGGCCGGCCGTGCCGCCGACCGAGCGCGCGACCGTGCTGTCCGAGGCGAAGCCGCTGCCTGCCCTGGATCTCCTCGACCAGGACGGACGGCGACTCGGCACCGACTTTTTCAAGGGCCACTGGACGATCGTGTTCTTCGGCTACACGAGCTGCCCGGACGTCTGTCCGACCACGCTTGCGACGCTGGCACAGGCGCTCAAGGGGATGGCGGACATGCCGCTGGCCGAGCGGCCGCGCGTGCTGCTCGTCACCGTCGATCCGGAGCGCGACGATCCCGCGCGGCTCGCCGCCTACGTGCGGTTCTACGACCCCTCGTTCCTGGGCGCGACCGGCACGCCCGCCGCCGTTGCGGCGGCGGCAGCGGCCTTCGGCGTTCCATACGCGAAGATCGCCTTGCCCGAAGGCGGCTATACGATGGACCACGGTTCCGGGCTCACGATCGTCGGCCCGTCGGGCGCCGTCGTGGCGTATTCATCGGCTCCGCACGAAGCGCCGGCGATCGTCCGCGACTACCGGAAGGTCGTCGCCTACGCCGAGGGCCTGCGGTGAGTTACGAGGAAGCAGGCGCATCGGACCGGGCCTTTGCGCTGTTGCAGGACCTGCTGCCGCAGCACCTGCTGTCGCGCACGATGCACCGGCTCGCGCGCAGCAAGCGTCCGTTCCTGCGCAATGCGCTGGTCCGCTCCGTACTGCGCGCGTACCCGCAGATCCAGATGCGCGAGGCCGCGCAGCCGGACCCCCTTGCCTACGAGTCGTTCAATGCGTTCTTCACACGCGCGCTGCGCGTGGACGCACGCGTCGTGGCGGGCGGCGCCGGTGACGTCGCCTCGCCGGTGGACGGCACGGTGAGCCAGCTCGGCACGATTCACTCCGGCCAGATCCTCCAGGCGAAGGGCGTCCACTACTCGCCGGCTGCCCTGCTCGCCGACGAAACTGCCACGTCCCGCTACGAAGGCGGCGCTTTCGCGTGCCTCTACCTCGCGCCGTACAACTATCACCGCATCCACATGCCACTCGCCGGCCGGCTCACGGCGACGCG
>DAOMFD010000139.1:2715-5172 GCA_035429605.1 Steroidobacteraceae bacterium
CGTACAACTATCACCGCATCCACATGCCACTCGCCGGCCGGCTCACGGCGACGCGTTACGTGCCCGGTGCGCTCTATAGCGTCAATGCCGCGACCGCGCGGGCGATCCCGGGCCTCTTCGCCCGCAATGAGCGCGTGGTGTGCGAGTTCGACACGGCCCTGGGGCCCATGGCGATGGTGCTGGTGGGCGCGCTGTTCGTCGGCAGCATCGAGACGGTGTACGCCGGCGAGATCAATCCACCCCGCGCCCGCGGCGGGTCGATCACGAACATCGCCGCGGGAGCCGGCACGGAATTCGCGAAGGGCGCGGAGCTCGGCCGCTTCAACATGGGCTCCACCGTGGTCCTGCTGCTGGGCAACGGGACCGTCCGCCACGCCGACGGCCTGGGCCCCGGCACGCCGGTGCGCATGGGCCAGGTGCTCGCCCGCGCCGGATGACCGCGTCGTTGCCCCGCGACTGGATGCCGACGGCGTCGCTCGAGACGCTGCGCCTGCGGGCGCGGATGCTCGAGCGCGTGCGGGCGCACTTCGCCGCGACCGGCGCGCTCGAGGTGGAAACGCCGGTGCTGGTGCTGGCCCCGGTCACGGACGTGCACCTCGAGTCCCTTGCGGTGCACCGCGCCGATGGCACGCGGGCGGGCTTCCTGCACACGTCACCCGAGTACGCCATGAAGCGCCTGCTCAGCGCCGGCGCGCCCGACATCTACCAGGTGTGCCGCGTGTTTCGCGAAGGCGAGCGCGGTCGACGCCACAATCCCGAGTTCACGATGGTCGAGTGGTACCGCCTCGGCATCGACCACCATGCGCTCATGGACGACGTCGAACGCCTGCTGCGTGCGCTGCTGGAACCGGCGCGCAGCGTGGGCGCGACGCGGCGGATCACCTACGGCGGAGCATTCCAGGAGGCGCTGGCACTGGACCCGCTGGCCGCATCGCCCACGCAAATCGCGGCAACGCTCACAGCTCGCGGGCTGGACGTGCCGGCGTCGATACGGGACGATCGTGATGCGCTGCTCGACCTGGGAATGTCCCTGCTCGTGGCACCCGGATTCCCGGCGGACCGCGTCACGTTCGTCCACGACTTCCCGGCCACGCAGGCGGCGCTCGCACGCATCCGCGGCCCGGTGGCCTCGCGATTCGAGGCATTCTGGGGCGGGCTCGAGCTCTGCAATGGATTTCACGAACTCGGTGACGCCGCCGAGCAGTCGCGCCGCTTCGAAGCCGATCGCGCGGAGCGCCGGCGGCGCGGCCAGCCCGATCGCGACCCGGACCACCGGTTCCTCGCGGGGCTCGCGGCCGGGTTGCCGCCGTGCGCCGGCGTCGCGCTCGGTTTCGACCGGGTCGTGATGATCGCGACGGGCGCATCCAGCATCGACGAGGTCGTCGCGTTCCCGGCGGAGCGCGCCTGATGCGCCGCGCCCCCACCGCAGGCGACGCGAGTAACCACCATGCATGACACCACCGTGATTGCGCTCGACGACAAGCCCCGCGCCTACGCGGAGCTCGAGCAGTCGCTGCGCGCGCTGCTCTCCGGCGAGAACGATTTCATCGCCGGCGCAGCCAACACCGCGGCACTCGTTTACTGGAGCCTTCCGGGCCTCAACTGGGCCGGCTTCTATTTCGTGGAACCGCGCTCCGGCGACCTGGTGCTCGGGCCGTTCCAGGGCAAGCCCGCGTGCGTGCGCATCGCCATCGGCAAGGGCGTGTGCGGCACCGCGGCCGCGCGACGCGCGACGCTCGTGGTCCCCGACGTGCACGCGTTTCCGGGACACATCGCCTGCGATGCGGCCTCCAATTCCGAAGTCGTGGTGCCGGTCGTCGACGGCGACCGGTTGATCGGCGTGCTGGATCTCGACAGCCCGGTGCACGGGCGATTCGACGACGACGACGCGCGCGGGCTCGAGGCGCTGGTTCGCGTGTTCGTCGCGGCCACGCGGGGCCACGCCGGGATGCCCTGACGCTCAGTGGCCGTAGCCGACTCCGAAGGCGTACAGGACGACGAAGCCGGACAGCACCAGCAGCGTCATCGACAGCAGGAACAGCACGTCGATCAGGGCCGTCCACGTGCGGATGTTCGGCGTCTTCAGTCGTCGCAGCGCGAAGAAGACCAGGTAGCAGACGACCAGGAATCCGACCGACGAGAGGAGGAACAAGTCGTCGGCGACGGTCTCGGTGCTGGTGTTGGCCGCGCGGAGGTTGATGATGCCGACGAGCGCCATGCTGAGACCCGCCATGGTGCCGCTCGTCTGCAGCACCGACAGCAGTATGTCCTTGAGGTCCTTGGGATCCTTGACGTTCTTCAGCATGCCCGCACCCGCGGGCGCATCAGCCCGGACCCGTGGGACTCGCCGTTTGGACCGCCGAAGGACGGACCGGTTCCGAGTCTCGGCGCGCTGCTTGCGCCGCCGGATCAGCCCTTGGCGCGGGACAGGTACGCGCCGGAGCGCGTATCGACGCG
>DAOMFD010000140.1:0-5129 GCA_035429605.1 Steroidobacteraceae bacterium
TGAATTCCGCGGCGCAATGACGCCCGCACCGCACCAGCCTGGTCAACCCGATGTCAATCCTGTCACGCCTGCTAGGCAACTCCCCGCCTGCGACGGAGGTCTCGAGCACGAGCGCTCCGGCTGCGCCGGTCGAGGCGCCGCGTCCCGATCCCGCCGTGCGTGCGCGGGAAGAGGAAGCCAGCGTGTCGCAGGCGATCGCGGCCGGCGACATGACGGCGGTCGGCACCTGGGTCCTCGATGGCAGCACGACCCGGATCCGCCAGATGGCGGCACGTGCCGTCACCGACCTCGAGCAGTTGCGCGAGCTGATCCGGGCCACCCGGGGCGGCAACGACAAGAACGTCCATCGCATCCTCGCGGACAAGCGCGACGAGCTGCTCGCGGAGATGCGACACGCGCAGCAGCTCCAGGCCGATCTCGAGACGACGGCGGCGGACATCGCCCAGCACAGCGAGCGGCCGTACGACGCGCTGTATTCGCCGACTCTCGAACGACTCGAGGCGCAGTGGCGCGCCCTCGAACCGCAGTCTGCGGAGACCCTGCGCGATTCGGTCGCACGGCAACTGGAACGGGCCCGCGCGGTCGTCGACGAACATCGCCACGCGATCGAAGTCGAGGCCGAGCGGAAGCGCTCCGCCGCGCTCGCCGCCGAGGAGTTGCGGCGCCAGCGTGAACTCGAGGCACGAGCCGCCGCCGAGGCCGCGGCCGAGGCTGCCGCCGAGCAGGCGCGCGCGCGCGAAACCGAGCGACAGGCCGAGATCACCCGACAGGAGGCGGAGGCGGCCGAGGTGCGCCACCTGCTGGGACTGCTGCGACAAGCGCAGGCAGCCCTCGACCAGGGCGGGACGGCGCGCGCCGCGCGCTTTCGCGACGCGATCGAGGAACGGCTGCCGAGCGCGCCGGCCCTGCCGCCCTGGTTCGCGCGCAAGCTGCAGGAGGTCGCTTCCCGCATCGAGGAATTGAAGGACTGGAAGACCTTCCGCGTCGTCCCGAAGCGTGCGGAACTGGTCGAGCGGATGCAGTCGCTCGTCGGCGCGGACATGTCGCCCGAGGAGCTCGCGCGGCAGATCCGCCGCCTGCGGGACGAGTGGCGGACCCTCAATCGTGGCGCGGCCGAGGACCCGTCTCCGGAGTGGCAGGCGTTCGACGACGCGGCGACTCGCGCCTACGAGCCCTGCCGCGAGCACTTTGCGCAGCAGGCCGAGCGACGCAGGGAAAACCAGGCGCACCGCGAGGCGATGCTCGAGCGGCTCTCGGCGTTCGCCGCGCAGCAGGCCGGCGAGGACGTCAACTGGCGCGCGGTCCAGCAGGCCATCTTCGAGTCGCGACGCGAGTGGCAGCAGTACGCCCCGGTGGACCAGGCCGCGGCCAGGCCCCTGCAGGAGCGATTCCGTGCCGTGCTGCAGGAACTGCAGGGTCGCCTCGACGCCGAGTACGCCCGCAACGTGCAGGCCAAGCGCGAATTGATCGCCCGGACTGCGGCGCTCGCGGACGTCAAGGACACGCGGCAGGCCATAGAGGAAGCGAAGAGCCTGCAGCGGAAGTGGAAGACGGTCGGGCTCGTGCCGCGACAGCAGGACAACCAGCTCTGGGAGGAGTTCCGCCGCCACTGCGACGCCGTGTTCGAGCGCAGCGCGCAGGAATGGGCCGCCCACGGCGCGTCGCTCGACGCCAACCAGGCACGGGCGATCGCACTGTGCGAGGAACTCGAAGGGCTTGCCGGATCGGCCGACGAGGCGCCGCCGTCCGACCGGCGACCGCTGGGCGAGGTGCGCGCCGAGTTCGACTCCCTGGAGCTTCCCCGGGCTTCGGCGCGCGAACTGCGCCGTCGTTTCGCCGACGCGGTGAACCGCTACGGCGAAGCAGCCCGCCGGCACCGCGCGGAAGCCGAGCGTCGCGCCTGGTCCGACTTGTTCGGGGTCGGCTCGCGGCTGAACGAATACGCACTCGCGGTGGCCCAGGGGCGCTCACCCGAGGATTGCGCGGCATTTCGGGAATCCGCCGCTTCCGCCGTGGCCGGGCTCGCGCACGCGCCCAAGGGTACGCGCGCCACCCTGGAGCAGCAGATGGCCAGGATCGCTGCAGGCGAGATCGGCACCGACCTCGCGGCGAACGAATCGGCTCGACGGATGCTATGCGTCCGCGCGGAACTGATCGCGGGCGTGCCGACGCCGCCAGAAGACCTGGAGCTGCGCCGCGAGTACCAGATGCAACGACTGGTCGCAGCGATGGGGCGCGGGGAACGTCCGGCGCCGGCCGACCTCGACGCCCTGGCGCTCGAGTGGATCGCGGCCGGGCCCGTCGAAGCGGTCGTCCACGACGCGCTGCTGGCCCGCCTGGAGCGCTGTCGCGGCACGCTGGGCGGTGCTGCGTAGACGAGTCGTCCGGCGCGTCTCCCCTGCCGCGACCGCTGGCGGCTATGCCATGATCCGCCACCGATGATCGCCCTGCTGCAGGGCGCCGTGATGGAGTCGATCCCGTGCCACGAACAGCGAAAAAGGCGGCGACCCGCGCGAGATCGACCGCCCGCAGGAAACCCGCGGCTCGCGCGAAGCCGTCGATCCGCAGCAAGCGGCCGGCACGCAAGCGAGACGGGAGGGTCATCGCGCTGTTTCCGGAGGCCGCATTCGGTCCGGCACTGAATTCCGTGGGCATCGGCCAGGCGCTCGAGAAGCTCGGGCACAAGGTCGTGTTCCTGTCCGATCCGGGCTTCCTCTCCGTCTACGAGGGCTACGGGTTCGAGGCGCATCCAGTGAATCTCTCCGAGCCTCTGCCGCCGGAAGAGATGGCGAAGTTCTGGGTCGACTTCATCAACGGCCACATCCCGAACTTCCGCAAGACGCCGCTCGAGCAGGTCGACAACTACGTGAAGGACTGCTGGGGCATGATCGTGCAGACGGCGAAGTGGGCCGAGAAGGACCTGCCGGGCGTGCTCGAGAAAGTCCGGCCCGACGTGATCTGCGTCGACAACGTGATCCTGTTCCCCGCCATCAAGCGCTACGCCCGCAAGCACAGGATCCCGTGGGTGAGGATCATCTCGTGCTCCGAAAACGAGATTGAGGATCCCGACATCCCACCGCATTTGTCTGGCGCCGGCGCCACGGACAGGAAGGCGCAGGCCGCGTATCGCAGGCACTTCCGGCAGGTCATCAAGCCGATCCACGAGGAGTTCAACGCGTTCCTGAAATCCGTCGGCGAGCGCAGGTATCCGCTGGGCCAGTTCTTCGAGGCGAGCCCGCACATGAACCTGCTGCTCTACCCGTCCGCGGTGAAGTTCAAGCGGCGCCACCGGCTGCCGGCGCGGCAGTTCCAGTACCTCGAAGGCTGCGTGCGCAGGGAGAAGCCGTACCAGGTCCCGCGCTTCAAGGCCAACGACGACCAGCCCCTGCTCTACGTGAGCTTCGGCTCGCTGGGCGCGGGAGACACGGAACTCCTGAAGCGCCTGATCGCCGCGATCGGCCGGATGCCGGTGCGGGCGCTGGTCAACGTCGGCGACTACAAGGACCAGTACACGGAGATCCCCGACAACGTGATCGTCGACAGCTGGTTCCCGCAGCCCTCGGTGATCCCGCTCGTCGACGCCGTGATCCACCACGGCGGCAACAACTCGTTCACCGAATGCCTCTATTTCGGCAAGCCAGCATTGATCCTGCCGTACGTCTGGGACGGCCACGACAACGCCACCCGCGTGCAGGAGACGGGGCACGGCTTCAAGATGGATCGCTACAACTGGACGGACGCCGAGCTCGCCGACAAGGTGACGGCGATGCTCACCGACAAGAAGATGAAGGCGCGCCTCAAGGCGACGTCGAAGTCCATGCGCGCCAGGCACGGCCCGACCAAGGCCGCGAAGGTGATCGACTCGCTCGCGCGACGGAAGATCGCCTGATGCCGGCCAATCTCGCCTCCTCCGCGCCACATCTCGTCGCACCCGAGTCGCATCCGGGACCGTTCGTGGACTGGGGCGTCATCCCGACGATGATCGAGGGCGAGTCGCGGACGAGCGGACTCGTGCTGCACAAGGGCCCGGGCGGCGAGAGCGAGACCGGCCTCTGGATCTGCACGCCGGGCTACTGGCACTGCCACGTCACGCGCGACGAGTTCTGCCACTTCCTGCTCGGCCGCTGCACCTACGTGCACGAGTCCGGCGAAATCATCGAAGTGGTGCCAGGCACCGTTGCGTTTTTTCCCAGGGACTGGAAGGGCACGTGCCGCGTGCACGAGACCGTGCGAAAGGTCTACATGATCCGCTAGGAGCGTTGCAGCGCCGCCGTCGCGGCGTTCGCCTTCTTGAGACTCTGCAGCAGGGCACCGGCCGCGTCGATCACCAACACGAATGCGGGCTCGTGCGCATCGTCGTTCTCGGCGGCGCTCTCGAGGCGATCGGCGAGGTCGGCCACGGGAGCCAGCGCTTCCATCATCGACGCATCCAGGTCGATGAGCCGCTGCGTCACGGTCGCCACGTCCGATTCGTGGGCTCCCACCTGCGGCGCCAGCAGGGCCAGCTCGAACGTCACGCGGGCGGCGACGTCCTTCAGGTTCGACGAAAGTTCCGCGGTGCTCGTCCGCAGGTCCGCATCCATCTTCACGGTCGGCAGCGCATCGAGCAGGCTTGCGGCCTGGTCGTCCATGGTGTTCGCGCAGTGCCGGACGGCAGCCAGGGCCTCCCGGATCCGCGCTCGTTCGTCAACCGCCGTCATCGCTCCCTCCACGCCCACCGGACACGCACCGCCAGGCCACGGCCCTCAGGCCGCGGCTCCCCCGTCATTCTTCGCCGCCAGGTCGGCGCGCCAGGCAGGGCGCGGATTGCCCGCGATCCAGTGCCGCGCTGCCTCCACCGTCGTGAACGTGGCTTCCGGATAGGGCGCCAGCGGCAGCGACTCGAAGCAGCCGACGTGTGCCAGCATCTTCTCGCCTGCCACCACCGTGGCGTGCACGATGTCCGGACCGCACTCGTACTGCAGCCGCGACAGCTCTTCGACGCGGCCGACGAACGTGTGCGTCAGGTCCTCGCCCGGCGCAGCATCGAGGTAGTCCGAGAGGATGTAGCGGATGCCGGCGTAGCGCAGGTCCGCCGTCATCTCGAGGTAGGCCTCGCGGAACTCGGCCGACGACACCTCCCCGAAGAA
>DAOMFD010000141.1:0-5115 GCA_035429605.1 Steroidobacteraceae bacterium
TTCGTGTCGAGCCCCGAGGAAGTCGTGCTCGAAGCCAGGTGAGCCGTGACCAACGGCACCCGTTAGCCGACCTCCACTTCCAGGTCGTCCACCTTCCGCCATCCCCGCGGCAATACGGCGCCGCGCTGGCCGCGCTCCCCGCGGTACTGCTCGAGTTCGCGGAAGCTGAGCCCCATGTGGCGCTCACCGGACAGGATGCGCAGCGCCTGCCCTGGCGCGACCACGGCGATCGCGACGAGGGTCTCCTCGCCGGACAGCGCCTTCCGGGTCGGGATGCCGAAGATCTTGTTGCCCTTGCCGCGTGGCAACTCCGGGAGGTCGGACACGGGGAACACGAGCAGGCGGCCGTCCGAGTTCACGGCCGCGAGCAGCGCACCCTCGGCCGCCGGCACCGGCACCGGCGCCAGCACGCCCGTGCCGTCCGGCACCCTGAGCACGGCCTTGCCCGCGCGGTTGCGGCTGTGCATCTCCCCGAGCTTCACCACGAATCCGTAACCCGCGCTGCCCGCGAGCACCCAGCGCTCGTCCGGCTCGCCGATCAGGACTCCGGGAAACGTCGCGCCGTCCGGCGGGTCCAGGCGGCCCGATAGCGGCTCGCCCTGCCCTCGCGCCGACGGCAGCGTGTGCGCAGGCAGGCTGTAGGCGCGTCCGGTGCTGTCGAGGAACACCGCGAGCTGCGTGCTGCGGCCACGCGCCACCGCACGGAACTCGTCGCCCGTCTTGTACGACAGCGAGCGCGGGTCGATCTCGTGACCCTTGGCCGCGCGAACCCAGCCGCTCTTCGACAGCACCACCGTGACCGGCTCGCTTGCGACGAGCTCGGTCTCCGCGATCGCCTGCGCGGCCGCGCGCTCGACGATGCGACTGCGGCGGTCGTCGCCGTAGGTCTTCGCGTCCGCGATGATCTCCTCGCGCACCAGTCGCTTCAGCTTCGCCTTGCTGGCCAGCGTCTTCGCGAGTTCGTCGCGCTCCGCCGCGAGCTTGTCCTGCTCGCCGCGGATCTTCATCTCCTCGAGCCTGGCGAGGTGTCGCAGCTTGGTCTCGAGGATCGCCTCGGCCTGCACCTCCGACAGCTTGAAGCGCGCGATCAACGCCGCCTTCGGCTCGTCCTCGTAGCGGACGATGCGGATCACCTCGTCGAGGTTCAGGTACGCGACCATCAGGCCATCGAGGATGTGCAGCCGCGCCTCGACCTTCTCGAGCCGGTGAGTCAGCCGGCGCGTGACCGTGTCGATGCGGAACGTCAGCCACTCCTCGAGCAGCGGCTTCAGCCCCATGACGCGCGGGCGACCGTCGCGCGCGATCACGTTGAGGTTCACGCGGTAGCTGCGCTCGAGGTCGGTGGTGGCGAAGAGGTGCGCCATCACCTGCTCGACGTCCACGCGGTTGGAGCGGGGCGTGATCACGAGCCGCGTCGGGTGCTCGTGGTCGGACTCGTCGCGCAGGTCGTCGACCATCGGCAGCTTCTTGGCGCGCATCTGGTTCGCGACCTGCTCGAGGACCTTGGCCCCCGACACCTGGTACGGCAGCTCGGTGATGACGATCTCGCCGTCCTCGATCTCGTAGCGTGCGCGGGCCCGGAACGTGCCGTTGCCCGACTCGTACAGGCGCAGCAGCTCTTCGCGCGGGGAGATGATCTCGGCGCCGGTCGGGAAGTCCGGCCCTCGCACGTGCTCGCAGAGCTGCGCCACCGTGGCCTTCGGCTCCTCGAGCAGCCGCACGCAGGCGGCGGCCACTTCCCGCAGGTTGTGCGGCGGGATGTCGGTCGCCATGCCGACCGCAATGCCGGTCGCTCCGTTCAGCAGCACGTTCGGCAGGCGCGCCGGCAGCAGCGTCGGTTCCTCGAGCGTGCCATCGAAGTTCGGCGCCCAGTCCACCGTGCCGTCCCCGAGTTCGGAGAGGAGCACTTCGGCGTAGCGCGTGAGCTTGGACTCGGTGTAGCGCATCGCCGCGAACGACTTCGGGTCGTCGGGCGAACCGAAATTGCCCTGCCCGTCCACGACCGGATAGCGGTACGAGAACGGCTGCGCCATCAGCACCAGGGCCTCGTAGCAGGCGGAGTCGCCGTGCGGATGGAACTTGCCGATCACGTCGCCCACGGTGCGGGCGGACTTCTTGTGCTTGGCCGTGGCCGCGAGGCCGAGCTCGCTCATCGCGTAGATGATGCGTCGCTGCACCGGCTTCAACCCGTCCCCGACGTGCGGCAGCGCGCGATCGAGGATCACGTACATCGAGTACTCGAGGTACGCCTTCTCGGTGAAGGACCTGAGCGGCAGCCGCTCGATGCCCTCGAAGTTGAGTTCGTTCTGCGTCGTCACGGGATCTCCTGCCCGCTCAGGGCTGCACGCCGGCCAGGTTGCCCTTGGTCTCGAGCCATTCGCGTCGGTCGGAGGCGCGCTTCTTCGCGAGCATCATGTCCATCAACTGGTCCGCGTGGTCCTTCGCGTCCACGGTGAGCTGCACCAGCCGGCGCGTCTCGGGCGCCATGGTCGTCTCGCGCAGCTGCAGCGCGCTCATCTCGCCGAGCCCCTTGAACCGCGTCACGACGGGCCGGGTCCGCGGGTTCTCGGTGCGGATGCGGTCGAGGATGCCGTTGCGCTCGGCCTCGTCGAGCGCGTAGGCGACCTGCTTGCCGTAGTCGACGCGGAACAGCGGCGGCATGGCGACGAACACGTGGCCGGCGAGCACCAGCGGCCGGAAGTGCCGCAGGAACAGCGCGCAGAGCAGCGTGGCGATGTGCGCCCCGTCGGAATCCGCGTCGGCGAGGATGCAGACCTTGTGGTAGCGCAGCGCCGACACGTCGTCCGACGCCGGGTCCACGCCGATCGCGACGGCGATGTCGTGCACTTCCTGCGACGAGAGGATCTCGCCGGCGTCCACTTCCCACGTGTTCAGGATCTTGCCGCGCAAGGGCATGACCGCCTGGAATTCGCGGTCGCGGGCCTGCTTCGCCGAGCCTCCCGCGGAGTCTCCCTCGACCAGGAACAGCTCGGTGCGCTTCGGGTCCTGGCTCGTGCAGTCCGCGAGCTTGCCCGGCAGCGCCGGCCCGCTCACGACGCGCTTGCGCGCGACCTTCTGGCTCGCCTTCAGCCGGCTCTGCGCGTTGCCGATGGCGAGCTGCGCGATGCGCTCGCCGGCCTCGGGGTGCTGATTGAGCCACAGCCCGAACTGGTCCTTGACGATGCCGGAGACGAACGCCGCGGGCTCGCGCGAGGTCAGTCGCTCCTTGGTCTGCCCGGCGAACTGCGGGTCGCGCATCTTGGTCGAGAGCACGTAGCTCGCGTCGTCCCAGACGTCCTCCGGCGCGAGCTTCAGGCCGCGCGGCAGGAGGTTCCGGAACTCGCAGAATTCGCGGATCGCCTCGGTGAGCCCGAGGCGGAAGCCGTTCACGTGCGTGCCGCCCTGCAGCGTCGGAATCAGGTTGACGTAGCTCTCCTCGGTGCGCGTGCCATCGTCGGTGCGCCACGCGACCGCCCAGTCGACGCCTTCCATCTCCCCTTCGACGCTGCCCGTGAACGGATCGTCCGGCAGCCACTCCCCGCCCTCCAGCGACTCGCGCAGGTATTGCTCGAGGCCGCCCGTGTAGACCCACGACTCCTTCTCGCCTGTCTTCTCGACCGCGAGGCGCATCTCGAGGCCCGGGCACAGCACCGCCTTGGCCTTGAGCACGTGCTTCAACCTCGGCAGCGAGATCTCGGCGCTGTCGAAGTACGACGCGTCGGGCCAGAAGCGCACGGTCGTGCCGGTGTTGGCCTTGCCGACCTCGCCCACGACCTCGAGCTTCGACTTCACCTTTCCGTTGGCGAAGGAGATGTTGTATTCCTTGCCGCCGCGGCGCACCCAGCACTCGAGGTTCTTCGACAGCGCATTGACGACCGACACGCCGACGCCGTGCAGTCCTCCGGAGAACTTGTAGGTCTTGTCGGAGAACTTGCCGCCGGCATGCAGCCGCGTGAGGATGAGCTCGACGCCGCTCACCTTCTCCTTCGGGTGGATGTCGACCGGCATGCCACGGCCGTCGTCGGTGACTTCGACGGACCCGTCCTTGTGCACGGTGACCGAGATGCGGCTGCAATGGCCGGAAAGCGCCTCGTCCACGCTGTTGTCCACGACCTCGTGGACCAGGTGATTCGGCCGGCTCGTGTCGGTGTACATGCCCGGCCGGCGCCGGACGGGCTCGAGTCCGCTCAGGACCTCGATGTCTTGAGCGGTGTAGGTCTGCGTCATCGTGTGGCGTTCCGCGGGCTCGCGTCGAGAAAGGCGCGCGGATTCTAGCAGCGCGGTCCCGTCGTCGCACGCGACGGCGCGTCGCGCGTCGCAGCCTCGCGACACCTGTCGAAGCCGCTGGTCGCTACTCACGCATTAACAGCGCCGGGCAGGCGTCGCCACGAGGAGCTTGCCCGCGAAAACGCCGTAAACCCATCCCTGGGGGCTCCGGGCAAGGCCCATGGAGCAGACGGTTTCGCGGCCAGGACCGACGTGCCGACGCCTCGGAGGCGCGGCACAGCCGCGCCAGAGATTGAGCTGGCCAGCGTCGCGTTTCGCGAGGCGGCGCGCGGCGACGCGAACGCTCGGCGGGCGGGCATCCAGACCGCATCCGGCGGGCGTCACGCGGCATGGACGCCGCGTGCGAGCCCCCAAGGACGGGTTTACGGCGTCCCGCCGGATGCGGTCTGGATGCCCGCCCGCTGACTGCTACGCGAGATCGCGGACGAGCGACGCGCGCGAAGCCTCCGGCAGCGGCTCGACCGCGTGCCGGTACTGCTCATGGTCCATCCCGAGCGAGACCGCCGCGCCCGCCTTCGCGGCTGCGACCATCTCCGGCGTGAGCTCGAAGCGCATGAAGTGCACGGCGGACGTCTTGTCCTCGTTCTCCCGCTCGAGATCCTCGTCGGCGATCGCCGGCACGCGCGCGTGCCCCTCGACCCGCATCCAGCAGCGGCCCTCGATGCCCTTGAGCCGCGCGAGTGCCTCGCGCCGCTCCTCCGCGTCGGGAAACTCGATGAGGAGCGTCGCTTTCCAGTTCGAGCCGTCGGGAATGAGCGGGTTGTAGGCGTCGAGCTCCGACTGGATGCCCTCGGGCTCGAAGATGCGCTCGATGCGCAGCATCTCCTG
>DAOMFD010000142.1:0-1914 GCA_035429605.1 Steroidobacteraceae bacterium
CCGAGGATGTAGCGCACCTGGCTGCGGGTCATGCCGACCTTGACCTGCTCGATCTCGTCGAGCTGCAGGAGGTTGCCCTGCTGGATCGTCGGCCGGTAGACGCACCCGGCGGTGGCCATGCTGCCAAGTACCGCAGCGAGGACCGCTACGCGGCGCATGCGGGAAAATACGTGGGTCGACTGCATCTGTGTGGAGTTGCCGGCCCGGGCCGGTGATAATGGCCGCGGATCATACAGGAAGCCCCGCCCTCGCGCGGGCGCCCGAGGAAATGACGGTGGTTGAATCCTCGCAATTGCGCCGGGCCGGCCTCAAGATCACTACGCCGCGCCTCAAGATCCTCGACATCCTCGCGGGCAGCCCGCTGCGTCACATGAGCGCCGAGGACGTGTATCGCCGCCTGATCGAGCTGAACGAGGACATCGGCCTCGCCACCGTGTACCGCGTCCTGACGCAGTTCGAAGGCGCCGGCCTCGTGACGCGACACCACTTCGAGGGCGGCACGGCGGTCTTCGAACTCAACGAAGGCACGCACCACGACCACATCGTCTGCATGGACTGCGGCAAGGTCGAGGAGTTCACCGACGAAGGCATCGAAGAGCGCCAGCGTGCGATCGCCAAGCGCCTCGGCTTCAATCTCGCGGACCACGCGCTCACGCTCCACGGCCACTGCGTGCGCGAGAACTGCCCGAATCGCGCCCGGAAACGCTAGCCGGACGCGACCGGGCTCGCAGCCGGTTGGATTCCAGCATTTCGCGGGCGTGCTCGCGCGCGCGGTCCGTGACCCGTGCGCCGCCGAGCATGCGGGCCAGTTCCTCGATGCGACCATCACCATCCAATGCCTCGAGGGCAGTGCGCGTCACGCCGCCCTGCGTGCGCTTGACGACACGCACCTGGTGACTGGCCTGGGCCGCGACCTGCGGCAGGTGCGTCACGCACAGGACCTGTCCTGACTCCGCCAGCGCCCGCAGTTGCCGTCCCACCATTTCCGCCACCGCCCCGCCGACGCCGGCATCGACTTCGTCGAACACCAGGCAGGGGAGGTGCGACGCGTCGAGGGTCGCGACCTGCAATGCCAGGCTGATGCGGGACAGCTCGCCCCCCGAAGCGGTCTTCGCGAGGGGCTTGGGGGGCTGTCCGGGGTTGGCGCTCACGAAGAATTCGATCTCGTCGGCGCCGTGCTCCGACCGCGGCAGCGGCGACGGGGTCTCGATGCGCGTCGCGAATACCCCGCCGCGCATGCCGAGCTCCTGCATCAACGCGCTGACTTCGCGGTCGAGGATCGCAGCCGCAGCGCGACGCCGCTCCGACAACGTCCGCGCCGCGGACTCGTACGCCGCAAGTGCGGCGGCCGTGCGACGTTCGAGTTCGGCCACACCGGCCGTTGCCTCGCCGAGACCCGCCAGTTCGTCGGCGAGCCGCTGGCGCAGCTCCGGGAGTTCGTCCACCTCGACGCGGTGCTTGCGCGCGGCCGCCTCGAGTGCCGCCAGCCTCGATTCCACGCGCTCCTGCCGGGCCGGGTCAGCCTCGAGGGAGTCGACGTAGCGGTCCAGGCCCGCCAGCGCCTCACGGCACGAGATGCTGGCCTCGTCGAGCAGGGCCGACAACGGCGACAGGGTCGCGTCGAGCGACACGAGCTGCTTCAGGATCGACTGCGATCGTGCAAGCGCATCCGACGCGCCGCTGCCGTCGGCGGCCAGCAGGTCGCAGACTTGCCGCGTTCCCTCGGCCAGGCGACCCAGGCTCGCCATGCGGCGGCGTTCCTCGTTGAGGCTTGCCGCCTCGCCAGCCTTCGCGTCCAGCGCATCGAGCTCGGCCACGTAGTGCGACAGCATCTCCAGCCGCTGCGCGCGATCGCGGCCGCGCTCGTCGAACTCCGCGCGCGCCTGCTCGAGCGCGCGCCACGACTGATACGCC
>DAOMFD010000142.1:2014-5106 GCA_035429605.1 Steroidobacteraceae bacterium
CCGCTGTCGGCCCGGCCACCCACGGCGAGCAGCAGCGCGTCGACGAGGATGGACTTGCCGGCACCGGTTTCGCCGGTCAGGGCCGTGAAGCCGGGCGCGGGCTCGAACTCGACGGCCTCGACGATCGCGAAGTCGCGAATCTGCAGGTGCGTGAGCATGGGCCGGCTCAGTCGGCGGGCGGCCGACCGCTTCTTCCGCCGCGGCCCCAGTGCAGTTTGGAGCGCAGGATGCGGAAGTAGTCGTGGTCGGGCGGGTGCAGCAGCGTCGCACTCACGGTGGCGCGCTCGACCCTGAGCCGCAGGCCCGGCTCGAGTTCGTAGATCGGGATGCCGTCGCACACCACCTGGGCGCGCGTCTCCGGGCGGCCCGCGAGCTCGAGCTCGACGACGCTGTCGGCGCCGACCACGATCGGTCGATCCGACAACGTGTGCGGGCAGATCGGCACCAGCACGATGGCCGCCAGGGCCGGGTGCACGATCGGGCCGCCGCAGGACAGCGCGTAGGCCGTCGATCCCGTGGACGTGGAGACGATGAACCCGTCGCCCGCATGCGTGTTGACGAATGCGCCGTCCACCCAGGTCTGCAGGTCGAGCATGCGCCCGGTATCGTGCTTGGCCACCGCGACGTCGTTGAGCGCGATCGCCGCGCGTGGCGCGCCCGCTCCGCTGACCGTCGCCTGGAGGAGCATGCGCCGCTCCGGCACGCACCGGCCCTCGAGCGCATCGTCCACGGACTCGAGCATCCGCGCCGGTCCGACGTCGGCGAGGAAGCCGAGCCGGCCGCGATTGATGCCCAGCACCGGGACATCGTGCGCGGCGGCCGCGCGCGCGGCATGCAGCATGGTGCCGTCGCCGCCGACCGCCACCACGAAGTCGACGCCGCCCACGAGCTCAGGCTCCGCGACGAGTTCGATCTCGTGCGGGCCGTAGTCAACGTGCCCGCCGGTGGCGGCACGCACGCGCACGCCGCGCCCGGTCAGGTGGGACGCGAGGACTTGCATGGCCTCGGCCACGCGTGGCTCCTCGGGGCGACCCGCCAGCGCGACGGTCCGGACAGCCGTGGTTCCGGTGCTCATGGGTGCGCGTCTTTTAGCACGGCCGCCGTGCGCGCCGCCATCGCGCGGAATGTCGCAAATCCCGCGAATCGCTGTGCTTGACTTGGGCAAAACCGCGTTGCTAGGTTGGTTGCCGCAAGCCGGGCGGCGTTTCGCCCGGCGGCCCCGAGCAACGATGGCGCCGGAAACTTCAGAAGACATCATCAACGAGCGTGCCCAGCACCTGCTGCGCGTCCTCGTCGAGAGCTACATCCGCGACGGCCAGCCGGTCGGGTCGAGGGCGCTGTCGCGGGATTCGGGCCTGAACCTGAGCTCGGCGACCGTGCGCAACGTCATGGCCGACCTCGAGGAGTACGGCTTCGTCACTTCGCCCCACACCTCCGCAGGCCGTGTGCCCACGGACAAGGGTTACCGGTTCTTCGTCGACACGCTGCTCCGGCAGCGGCCCGCGGCGGCGGCGGAGGAGGTCATCGACGCGCTGCGCCGGCGGCTCGACGAGGAACCGGAGCGGGACCCGAAGACCATCGTGTCGGTCGCCTCCCAGGTGCTGTCGTCGATCACGCACCTCGCCGGCGTGGTGACCATCCCCCGCCAGCCGCACCAGGCGCTCAGCCAGATCGAGTTCCTGCCGCTGTCGGGCAATCGCGTGCTGGCGGTGATGGTCGTCAACGGCCGCGACGTGCAGAACCGCATCGTCGAACTCGAGCGCTATTACTCGGCGGACGAGTTGCGGCGGGCGGCCGCGTTCCTCAACCAGCAGTTCGCCGGCAAGGAGCTGCGGCAGGTCCGGGAGGACCTCGTCGGCGAGCTCGCGCAGGCCGGCGAGCAGCTGAACCAGCTGATGCGCGACGCGATCATGCTGGCCCGGCAGATGGTCGGGCCCGCGGCGCCGGAAGCGTCCGAGTACATCATCGCCGGCGAGACCAACCTGATGGAGTTCGCCGAGCTCTCCAACGTGGACAAGCTCCGCCGGCTGTTCGAGGCGTTCACGGCGAAGCGCGACATCCTGCACCTGCTCGACCTGAGCCTGCGCGCCGAAGGCGTGCAGATCTTCATCGGGCAGGAGTCCGGTTACCAGATCCTCGACGACTGCAGCCTCGTGACCGCGCCGTACATGCTGGACAACGAGACCGTCGGGGTCCTCGGCGTCATCGGCCCGACCCGCATGGCCTACGAGCGCGTCATCCCGATCGTGGACGTGACGGCGAAGCTGCTCGGCTCGGCCTTGAATTCCCGGCGCTAGCCCCGATATCGACGGCACCCGTGCCCGGCGGCCGGCTGACGCCGGACCGCGGGTGCGCCCGACATGCAGGCAGGTGACATGACGAACGAATCCGTCCAGGACAGCCAGGTCGAGCCCGCGGCGGGCACGACATCCGAAGTCGAGCGGCTGACCGCGGAGCTGGCCCTCGCCCAGGGCAAGGCCGCCGAGCACTACGATGCCTATGTCCGTGCGGTCGCAGAGGCCGAGAACGTCCGCCGGCGCGCCGCGCGCGACGTGGAGTCCGCCAGCCGCTACGCGATCGAGCGGTTTGCCGCGGAGCTGCTCGAGGTCCGCGACAGCCTGGAACTCGGCATCGCCGCTGGGGCAGGCGCCGATCCTGCCCGTCTCGTCGAGGGCATGGAAGCGACGCTGCGGCTGGTCAACCGCGCGTTCGAGAAGTCCGGAATCTCGGTGGTCGATCCGCAGGGCCAGCCGTTCAACCCGGAATTCCACGAGGCCATGGTGACCCAGCCGACCGCGGACCAGCCGCCCGGCACGGTGCTGGCCGTGGTCCAGAAGGGCTATGTCCTGAACGGGCGCCTGCTCCGGCCCGCCCGCGTCGTCATCGCCCGGGCGCCAGAACCCGTCGCGGAGCAGCCCGGCTGACTTGAATCACCCGCCGCGGACCCCCACCTAGGCAGTCATCGACATCCACAGAACCGACGGAGTCCCTTCCATGGCAAGAGTCATCGGCATCGACCTGGGCACGACCAACTCGTGCGTCGCCATCATGGATGGCGGCAAGCCCCGCGTGATCGAGAACAGCGAGGGTGA
>DAOMFD010000143.1:0-5099 GCA_035429605.1 Steroidobacteraceae bacterium
ACGAAGCACGCCTGCCGGCGAACCGGCCGCTCCTTCGAGGCGGCCCGCTCGCGGGTGTATTGACCGGCTTCGTGCCGGCGGCAGATTCAAGCAGTGTCGGCGGGGATCCCGCCATCCACGGGGTCGAACCCGACGAGAGCGAGATCTGGATGGATCTGGAAGACCGCGTCGGACACACGCTGGTGTTGGGAACCACGCGGGTCGGCAAAACGCGCCTCGCCGAGCTGTTGATCGCCCAGGACATCCGCCGCGGCGAGGTTGTGGTCGTGTTCGACCCCAAGGGCGACGTCGACCTTCTGCGCCGTGTGTTCGCGGAAGCCGAGCGGGCCGGACGTGCCGGGGAGTTCTTCATGTTCCACCTCGGCCATCCGGAGATCTCGGCGCGCTACAACCCGGTGGGCAGCTTCTCGCGCATCACCGAGGTCGCCACCCGCATCGCGGGCCAGTTGCCGTCGGAAGGCCAGTCCGCCGCGTTCAAGGAGTTCGTCTGGCGCTTCGTGAACGTGATGGCCCGTGCGCTCGTGGCGCTCGGTCGCAAGCCCGACTACCAGGAGATCAACCGCTACGCGTCCGACGTCGAGCCGCTGCTGATCGACTACTTCGAGTACTGGCTCGACCGCGAGCCCTCCGCCACGGGCTGGCGCGAGGAGCTGCGATCGCTGGCCATCGACAAGAAGAACCTCGACAAGGGTCTGCAGTCGCGCGGCGCGCGGGCGGTGAGCCTGGTGGAGTACGCGCGGCGCAAGAAGCTCTACGACCCGATCGCCCACGCGCTCGCCTCGACGCTCAACTACGAGAAGAGCCACTTCGACAAGCTGGTGGCGTCGCTGCTGCCGCTGATGGAGAAGCTCACGACGGGGCGCACGGCCTCGCTGCTCTCGCCCGAGCTCGACGATCCGACCGACTGGCGCCCGGTGTTCGACTGGACCTCGGTGATCCACCTGGGCGGCATCGTCTACGTCGGGCTCGATGCGCTCTCCGACTACGAGGTGGCCGCAGCGGTGGGGAACTCCATGTTCGCCGACCTCACCAGCGTGGCCGGCAGCCTCTACAAGTTCGGCGCCGGTCGCGGCCTGCCGGGCGAGGTGACGCCCCGGCGGATCGCGATCCACGCCGACGAGTTCAACGAGCTGATCGGCGACGAGTTCATCCCGCTGCTCAACAAGGCGGGCGGGGCGGGGTTTCAGGTGACGGCCTACACGCAGACCTGGTCGGACGTGGAGGCGCGCATCGGCTCGCCGGCCAAGGCCGGGCAGATCGCCGGCAACTTCAACACGCTGATCATGCTGCGGGTTAAGGAGGTGGCGACGGCCGAGCTGCTGACCAGCCAGCTGCCCGAAGTGCACGTCGTCTCGACCGTCGTGTCGTCGTCGGTCTCCGACACCAACGACCCGATCGACTTCGCGGACTTCGCCAGCCGCAACGAGGACCGCATTGCGCCGGAGACGGTTCGGATGCTCGAACCGACCGACCTGGTGCAACTGCCCAAGGGCGAGGCCTTCGCGCTGATCCACGGCGGCCAGCTGCACAAGATCCGCATGCTGCTGCCGTCGCCTGCGAGCGATCCGTTGATGCCGGCCAGCCTCGCGGCGATCGGGAAGACGCTGAGAGCGCGGCTCGACGGACCGTGGAATCAGCCGGAAATTGGCTTCGAGGCGGAGGAGCGGCGTGTCGTCTAGGAACGCGGCGTTTCACGACGGGGCGCTGGCGGGCGTGCTGCTGAGCCCGCTGAAGCTGGCCTTCTCGCTGGCCCTGGGTCTGGTCGCGCTCCTGCTGTGCGCCTGGATCGTCGACTGGGTGTTCGTGTTCAAGGTCTGGCCGCAGGGGATCGAGCGCCTGCGTGAACTGCTCGCGCACGACCTCGAGCACGGCGTTGCCCTTGCCGCCCGACAGGGTGCCGGCGCCGGCGCCATCACCGCGCCGGCCAACGCGCTGTATTCGTTCGTGTTCGAAGCGACTGGCATCCACGACATGGGCACACAGTTCGCCAACGGGGCGGCTCTGTCGATCCCGGACACGGTCATGCGGCGCAGCTACGTGTCGCACCGGGAGAGCATCGAGGCGGCGATGGTCGGCACGCAGTTGCTCGGCGTGCGCGCGGCGATCCTGGCGCGGTTCGCGCCGCTGCTCCTGCTCCTCTACGCCGTCGGCGCCGCCGACGGCTTCACGCAGCGAGCGATCCGCCGGGCTTGCGGGGGGCGCGAGTCGGCCGGCCTGTACCACCGGGCGAAGTACCTGCAGGTGGCGGCGCTGGGGCTGGGCGGCGTCTCCCTGCTGCTCTGGCCCGGGCCGGTGCGGTGGGAGCTGTGCGTGCCGCTCGGCGCGGTCCTCTTGGGCGGGCTGGCCAGCGTGCAGTGGGCGTACTACAAGAAGCACATGTAGGTCCGGTGTCGTTCGCGTTCGCGACGGAACAGGCCGGATTCAGAATCGCCAGAAGCTCGGAGCTTCTGGCTCCGGGGCGTCCAGGATCGGATCGCTGCGCCGCACGAGCGGATCGATCCAGTCGGCCTTGGCTCGGGCCCACTCAATCCACTGCTGCTTCTCCTGTGTGAGTTCGCCGTCTCGGTGGGCTCGGTCCTCGACCGCGGCGATGAATTCGCGCAACCGGTTGGCGCGCTGCAGCCGGCTCGCGTCGCGGAACAGGGAGCGCAGCTGACGACGTTCTTCGTTGCGCGCGCGCACCTGCGCTTCGTATCGGGCGCGCGCTTCCTCGTAGGTTCGCCGGCGGCGCTCTTCTTCTTCCTCTTTCGCGCACTTCGCTTCGGCCAGGCCGACGATGGCGGCGACGATTCCGCCCAGGCGCGAGTCGATGAAGCTGCGTTCCGTGTCGTTCCACCTCCGTGACGGCCACGATCCCACCGTGATCGTCAGCCGTCCGGTGGGGTGCCAGTCGAACTGCGGGATGTGCGGATACTCTCCCCGGGCACCCACGCGGAAGGAGTCGTAGTACCGGTCGCGTGCCCGCACCTCCGCGAGTGTCGGCGTGTGGCTGGTTCGCGTGACCTGCTCGACGATCGAGATCGTCAACGTGGTGCCGCCGCCGACGAGCAGGGTCTCGCCCTTCTCCTCGTCCACCCGCGCCGTGAAGCCGCTGGGCTCGAGTGCCTTGAGCAGCGTGTCCGCCAACCGCAGGGCGCGATCGAGCGCGTTCCTCGTCACCTGCAGATCGAGCACCTCCTTCGACGCACTTCTCACGCCCGCCGGGTGATCCCAGCCGTCGCGCCGCTTCAGGCGCGCCGCCGCCGCCCGTAGCAGCGGGTGCGGGTCGACGAGTTCGTCGGGCACGCTGACGCTCGGCTGGCTTTCCCGGGTCTGCTGGAGAGCGTCACGGACGCGCGCGTGCGTGGCCGCCTCCTGTTCGGACAGCGGTATCGGTCCGGCGAGATCGCGCGCGCCGGCGGGTAGGGCGGGCAGCGGCACCTTGCGGGTGGGGCGACCGGCCTTGACCTTCGCCCAGTAGCCCCGCGGCGGCACCGGAATGCCGAGCTTCTTGCAGATCTTGACCAGACCCACGTCGGACAGGCCATAGCGGGGCGCGACGACCGTGACCGCGTCCGTCCAGACCTCTTCGTACAGTGCCTCCCGGGTGACTGGGGTGCCTTGGCGTCTCATCGCATCTCTCCTAGCTCGAGCCGGAGGCCGTCATTGGCGGCGGCTCCCCGGTAGATTGCAGATTTGCTGTTCAGCAAATATTGTGTTTTCGTCGAATATTCGGTATGGTGTCGATATTTACTGCACAGTGAACCTAGGCGACGACCATGCTCCAGGCGCAGGCGAGCGAACGGGAACTGATCGATCAGTTCCTGGCGGCACTTCGGTCGCTGCCCGAAGTGCGGGCCGAACTCGAAGGCCCCGGCGCGCCCGAGCTCGACGCCCAGCTCGCGCTGGACGTCGCCGGCAAGCCCATCCACGCGCTCGTCGAGTTGAAGAGGGCCGTCTACCCGCGCGACGTCCGGCAGCTCGTCTGGCGGATCAGAGACCTTGCCCGCCAACAACCCGCCGGCGAGAGCGGCGGCGAGCCGCTGGCGGTCCTGGTCGCCGAGTCCATCTCGCCGGGGGCTAAGGAGCTGCTTCGAGCGGAGCGGGTCGGGTACTACGACAGCGGGGGCAGCCTCTACCTGCCGGCCCGGGGAGCCTACCTCTACGTCGATCGGCCGCCGCCCAAGTCGTTGTCCCGCTCCATGCGCTCGCTGTTCACGGGACGGCGCGCGCAGGTCCTGCACGGCCTGTTAGTTCGCCACCAGGACTGGTTCGGCGTGAAGGACCTCGCCGAGCAGACGCTGGTCTCGTCAGCGACGGCGTCCCAGGTGCTCACCGAGATGGAGCGCTTCGACTGGCTGGAGTCGCGCGGGCAGGGACCCAGCAAGCAGAGGCATCTTAGGCAGCCCGCCGCGCTGCTCGATGCGTGGGCGAAGCAGCTGGGCTCGATCCGTGCGCCGGCCCTGCGACGCTACTTCGTCCCCGCGATGAAGCCAGACGGCCTGATGGAGCGCCTCGGCCAGGTGTGCGAGGCGCGCGGTGTCGAGTACTCCGTCAGCTTCGAGGCGGCCGCGCAGCGCTACGCACCGTTTCTGTCGGCAGTCTCGCAGGTTCGATGCCGGCTGCTGGCAGGGTCAGGGGCCGATGCCGCGATCGCGGACCTGGGCGCACGCGTCGTTAGCGAGGGCGCGAATCTCTCCGTCATCGAGGCGAAGTCGACGGGCGACCTGCTGTTCCGCGAGCGGGTCGGCGGCGTTTGGCTGGCCAGTCCAATTCACGTCTACCTCGATCTCCTGCGAGGCGAGGGCCGGGCCAAGGAGATGGCCGATCACCTGCGGAAAGAGAGGATCGGCTTCTGATGGCCAAGCCCGCGACATTGGACGGTTACAGCGACCAGTACACGCTCGACTGCGAGCGGGTGCTGGTGACGCTGCTGCGGGGACTAGGCCCATGGAAGGACTCGGTCTACCTGGTCGGCGGCCTGACGCCGCGGTATCTCGTCCCCGCGCGCCCGCCGGTCGTGCCTGCGCACGCCGGCACCCTGGACGTCGACATCGTCATCGATCTGCAGATCCTGGCCGACACCGAGGCGTACCACACGCTCGAAGAGAACCTGAAGC
>DAOMFD010000144.1:0-5039 GCA_035429605.1 Steroidobacteraceae bacterium
CACGGCCAAGGTCAAGCTGAACGAGAACGTGTTCAGCAACGACGAAGGGCAGTAGTCCGCACGCAGTACCGAGCCCGGCAGCTGCAAAGGCCGTGACGAGCGAAGCGCCTCAGCGTGCATCGGGTCGTTAGGCCGCTTCGAGAACCGCTTTCTTTATCGGCTGCGGCAATGCAATGGCGACGAAGTATTCCTGGGGGTAGAGGTAATCTTCCCCGGACTCGTCAATTACCCGAATCTGACGCCGCTTCTCCGCTCGACCATCGGGCACCGATACGTATATTTTTCGACGCTCGAGTGAGACTTCATAGCCAGAATTATCCAGACAAACTACCAGCTGTGTTGTCGCCTTAGCCATGGCTTCTCGCCTCAGATGAAGCGCTTGATCTTGAACTCTCGACGTCCGATACCCGTTGCCTCGTACCAGTGTATCTCGGCGCGGGCGACTTCGCCGTCGGAAAGCCGAATATCTGCGATTCCTTTCCGCTTCCGCCAACGTCCGCGGCCATAGCGCTTCCGTAGCCGAGCAATCTCACGAATTCCCGAGCCGGTGGCGATCGTTTCAATTTCGGTCAGATCGCCTGCAAACTCAAAGTGCATGGCGCATCGTTCCAGACCACTCGTGATGGGTCAATCGAACTCCGTCAAAGCAGCATGACGCGTGGTTGACCGGACCCTCTCCTCGGGCCTCGCGACTCCAAGTGGTCAGCCGCCCTTCTCGTCCTCCGGGAACGCCATGCCCACGTGGCTGTATCCGGCATCCACGTACAGCACCTCGCCGGTGATGCCCGACGCGAGGTCCGAGCAGAGGAACGCCGCGGCATTCCCCACCTCGTCGATCGTCACGTTGCGCCGGAGCGGCGTGTAGGACGCGACGTGCGAGAGCATCTTGCGGAAGCCCGCCACGCCGGCGGCTGCGAGCGTCTTGATCGGGCCAGCCGAAATCGCATTCACCCGAATCCCCAGCGGGCCGAGGTCCGCCGCGAGGAATCGCACGTTCGCTTCGAGGCTCGCCTTCGCCACGCCCATGACGTTGTAGCTCGGGATCGAGCGCACGGCGCCTAGATAGCTCATCGTGACGATCGCGCCAGGCCGGCCCAGCATCATCGGCCGTGCGGCCTTCGCCAGCGCGGCGAGGCTGTAGCTCGAGATGTCGTGGGCGACCTGGAAGCCCTCGCGCGTCACGGAATCGAGGTACCCGCCGGCGAGCTGCTCGCGGGGTGCAAACGCGACCGAGTGCACGAGGATGTCGAGTCCGTCCCAGTGCTGCCGCAGCTGCGCGAACGCCTGGTCGATCTCGGCGTCGGTCGCGACGTCCATGGGCAGCGTCAGGGTGGAGCCGAACTCCGCCGCCATGGCGACCACGCGGTCCTTCAGCCGGTCGTTCTGGTAGGTGAACGCGAGTTGCGCCCCCTCGCGATGCATCGCCGATGCGATGCCATAGGCGATCGAACGCTCGGTCGCGAGCCCGACGATCAGGGCCCGCCTGCCTGCAAGGAATCCCACCGGGTCAACCTCCGTCTACGTGTCGCGGGTCGGCGTATACGACCAGGCGCTGGCCCGTCTGCAGCGGTGTGGACTGTCGCAGGCCGTTCCAGGTCGAGAGCTGGCGGACCGACACGTTGAAGCGGTCGGCGATTTCAGAGAGCGTGTCGCCGTGCTTCACGTGATAGGTCATGCGCGTGGCTTCTCCCGACCTGGACGATCCACCGCTCGAACGGCCGGGGATCTCGAGGCGCGCGCCCGCGGTCAGCTGGCTCTTCGAATTCAGGCCGTTCGCCGCGGCGAGCGCCGGCACCGTGACCCCGTAGCGCCGCGCCACGCTCCACAGCGAGTCGCCGGACTTCACGACGTGCACGCGCGTCCCCGACTTGCCGGAGGAACTCGGCTGGTGCTCCGGCAGCTGGGCCGTGATGTCCTCGCGCGCAGGCGCAATGGCCGCCAGCGTCGCGGTCGCGCCCGAGGCGCCCGGCACCTGCAACGTGTCGCCCGGGTGGATGACGGTGTCGCGCAGGTCGTTTGCGTCGCTCAGCTCGGCCATCGATACGCCGTAGCGGCGCGCGATCGAGCTCAACGTGTCGCCGCGCTTCACCTCGTGGGTGGTCGTGGGCGGAGGGGCCGCCACCGCGACCGCCACCTTGGCCGCACCTTCCTCGGTGAGCAGCGCCATGCGGAACGGCTCGACGGCGTCGACGGGCAGCAGCAGGTCGTGCGGCCCGTCGGGAGGCGTCGTCATGCGGTTGAACTCGGGGTTCAGCGCGAACATGTCGTCACGCGAGATGCCCGCGAGGTCGGCGGCTTCGCCCAGGTCGATCTGGCGGCCCGGGTCCACGACGCCGAAGTACGGCTGGTTTGCGATGGGCGCGAACTGCAGGCCGTAGGCCGACGGGTCGCCCACGATGCGCCGGATCGCCAGCAGCTTCGGTACGTAGTCGCGCGTTTCCGGCCGCAGGTCCAGGCTGAAGAAGTCGGTGGGGCGCCCGGTGGCCAGGTTGCGCTGCACGGCCGCGCTCACCATGCCTTCACCGCCGTTGTACGCGGCGATCGCGAGGTACCAGTCACCGTTGAAATAGCGGTTGAGGTACTGCAGGTAATCGAGCGCCGCCATCGTCGAGTGCCGGATGTCGCGGCGATCGTCGATCCACCAGTTCTGCGTGAGCCCGTAGTGCTTGCCCGTGCTCGGGATGAACTGCCACAGGCCGGCCGCGCGGCTGCGCGAATACGCGACCGGGTTGAACGCGCTCTCGACCACCGGCAGCAGCGCGAGCTCCAGCGGCATGCCGCGGCGTTCGAGTTCGGAGACGATGAAGTAGAGGTAACGCGAGCCGCGGCGGAACGTGCGGTCGAGGTAGTCGGGCTTCGAGCGGTAGCCCTCGACTTCGCGATCCACGCCGCTGGATTGCACGTCGGGAATGGCGTATCCAGCCCGGATGCGGTCGAGCAAGTCGGCGTATTGGTCGGGCGGCAAGTGCGCGAAGTGGCTGAGGTCGGGTGGCACCTCACCCGGTTGCTCGGCTGCCGGCTGGGACGCCGGGTGTCGCGCGGTGGGCGGCAGGCTCGAATAGTCGCCCTGCGACGGCGTCGAACTGCAGCCGCCGAGCGCAAGGCCCAATACGACCACCGGCGAAAATACTGCAATCGGTGCCAGGCACCGGCGCAGGAATCGTGCCAGGCATCGGCGCATCAGCGGAACCCGTCCTTCCAGGAACGCACGGTGGCGAAGACCTCGACCGGTTCCGCCATGGCCCGTCCCGCGTGCGCCTCGGCGGCGCTGCGTACCGTCGGCTCGCGGGAGCGCAGGAACGGATTGATGCGCCGCTCGCGGCCGAGCGTGGAGGGCAGGCTGATGCCGTCCCGCTCCCGGAGCACGCGCGTCGCTTCGAGCGCGCCGATCACATCCGCATTGCCCGGCTCGACGCTGGCGGCGAATCGCAGGTTGCTCAGGGTGTACTCGTGCGCGCAGTAGATGCGCGTGTCGTCGGGCAGGGCCGCGATGCGGTCGAGCGAGCCGAGCATCTGCGCCGGCGTGCCCTCGAACAGCCGCCCGCACCCGCCGCTGAACAGCGTGTCGCCGCAGAACAGCGCGCCGTGACCGTAATAGGCAATGTGTCCGAGCGTGTGTCCGGGCACGTTCATCACCACGAATTCGAGGCCGGGTTCTGCAAGGCGGACTGTGTCTCCGTCGTCGAGGGTGGTCGCCTCGCAGGGCAGGCGCTCCCGGGCCGGTCCGTAGACCCGCGCCCCGTGACTCGCGGCGAGTTCCGCGACGCCCCCGACGTGGTCGGGGTGATGGTGAGTGACGAGGACCGCATGGAGCCTGAGTCCATGCTGCTCGAGCGCTGCATTGACCGGACGGGCGTCACCCGGATCCACCACCACCGCGACTGCCGGGTCCGCAGGACCCCGTATCAGCCAGATGTAGTTGTCCGAAAACGCCCGCACCGGGCTCACATCGAGCATGTACGACCCCCGCCATCTGGGCCATGAGTCCGGGCGCGCGTATTACACCCGTTCACGGGGCAAATATCCAGAATATGTCTCACGAATTTCGAACGTGATGGGCACCTTTGCCGCTATCCTTGCCGCCGATGGCCGAATCTTCCATAAGCGAGTGGCTGGCGTCAGCGCCGGGGAATGCGCTGCTCCAGTTCGAGACGCGCGTGCTGCAGGAAGCGCTCTCCGACATCGTCGGCTTCGAGATGCTGCAGGTCGGCCGCTGGGGCGACGACGCGCGCCTCGCGAGCTACGCGCGCACGCAGCGCCAGTGGCTGGTCGCGCCGGATGCGCAGGGGCCCGGCACCGTTCGCGCCAGCTATGACGCGCTGCCGATCGCCACGGGCGCGGTCGAAGGCGTCCTGCTCCCGCACACGCTGGAATACGCGCCGAACCCGCACGAACTGCTGCGCGAGGTCGAGCGCGTGCTGATGGGCGAGGGCCGCGTGGCCATCTGCGGTTTCGCGCCGCTCGGCCCGTGGGGGCTGCGTCACAAGGTATCGCGCGGCCGGTTCCTGCCGTACGCGAGCCGCCTGCTCGGCGACGGTCGCATCGGCGACTGGCTGCGACTGCTCGGCTTCGAGATCGAACTGTCACAGCGCTTCCTGTTCGTCACGCCGTGGCGCGGGCGTCGTCGCGGCGACCCCGACGGCTGGTTCGAGCGGCGTGGTCCGGAACTCTTCGCGCCGCTCGCCGGCGCTTACGTGCTCAAGGCACGCAAGCGCGTGCGTGCGCTGACGCCGATCCGGCCCGCCTGGCAGCGCGTGCCGCTGGTCAAGGTCGGCGTGGCGGAGCCCACGACGAGAAACGCGGCGTGACCGAGGTCGAGATCTACACGGACGGGGCCTGCAAGGGCAACCCGGGACCGGGCGGCTGGGGCGCGTGGCTCGTGTCCGGCGGGCATCACCGCGAGCTGTGGGGCGGGGAGCCGCACACGACCAACAACCGCATGGAACTCACTGCCGCGATCGAAGCGCTGGCGGCGCTCAAGCGTCACTGCCGCGTGCAGCTCTATACCGACTCCCAGTACGTGCGCAACGGCATCACCG
>DAOMFD010000145.1:0-4992 GCA_035429605.1 Steroidobacteraceae bacterium
GGCGTGCCATCGCTCCGGATCTGGAGCGCGACGGCGTCGGTGAGCTGAACGCCCATCTGCGCGCCGACCTGGAAACCCGCGAGGTCGACGCCTTTCGCGGCCTTGAACGTGTCGGACCTCCCGTCGGGTGTCGTCAGGGTCACCCTGCGCTTGGCCGCGTCGACTGCCGTCACCGTGGCCACGGTGGTGAACGTATCGACGACCGCGACCCCGCCCTGGGTCTGGTACACCTGCTCCTGCTCGACGCCTTCCGTGTCCGCGGTGCTCGCGCAGCCCGCCAATGCGGTGAGCGTCAGGGGAACCAGCGTGGTGGCGACGAGCGCGACGATCGGGCGGGCAGCAGACTTCATGCTTCGAACCTCAGGTTGGGGTGTTTGGACCCGGCAATGATAGCGGGGTGGCGCTGGCCGGCGATGATCTGCACGACGGGCGTACACTGCCGGCCGGCGCCCGTTTCCCGTGTCGCGGAGGCATTCCATGTACCACGATGGCAATCGCGCCCTGCAGGACCGCTTCGATTCCCGCCGCATCGCCGACCGCCTCGTCGAGGTGCTGCACCGTGAGCGGTTCACGGTCGAGGACCGTGAATTCATCGAGAGTCGCCCGATGTTCTTCCTCGCGACGGCCGACGCCGATGGCAGGCCGGACTGCTCCTACAAGGGCGGCCGGCCCGGGTTCGTCCGGGTGATCGCCGACGACACGCTGGCGTTCCCGAGCTACGACGGCAACGGGATGTTCAAGAGCGTTGGTAACCTGGTCAGTAACCCCGCCGTCGGGATGCTCTTCATGGACTTCGAGCAGCCCAGGCGCCTGCGGGTGAACGGCGTGGCGTCGGTGGACTTCGCGGATCCGCTGCTCGCGGCGTTCGCGGGCGCACAGCTGGTCATCCGCGTGCGTGCCGAGCACATATTTCCCAATTGCCCGCGCTACATCCACCGGATGGCGTTGCAGGAAGTTTCCGCATACGCGCCCGCCGTCGGGCACGAGCCGCCCGTGCCGGCGTGGAAGGAGATGGAGGCGTTCCGCGACTACCTGCCGCGGCCGGGGCCGACGTCCAGCCGGAAATGAAAAAGCCGGCGAGGCTTTGCGGCCCGCCGGCTGTGAGTTGGAAAGGGCTACTTGCGCTCGAGGACGTTCGAGACCTTGGCGGCGCCGTCCGTGAACAGGTTGCCCTCGTCGGCGACGGTGTAGGTCACGCGCACCGGCGCACCGTCCGTGTCGTTCTCGCTCTTGACCATGACGACGTACGGGGCATCCCGGGTCCAGAGCTGGCCGCTGTAGCGCGACTGGATCGCCTGCGGGTCGCGCACCACGGCGTCGAAGTCGCCGAAGGTCGTGCGGCAGCGGTTGACGATGGCGAGCAGCGACTGCAGCGACGGGTTGAGCACGGCCGTGGCGCTGGCCAGGGTGCCGTCCTTGCCGACCAGGAAGCAGAGTTCGCGGCTGTCGTACTGCGAGGGAAGCTTCAGCAGGTTCTGCCGGCTCGTGACGCAATAGCGCTCGTGGCCCTTCTCATCCTGGTCCCACTTGCCGCCCGGGAAATGGGCCTGGATGGCGCCCTTGTCGGCGCTCCAGGGCAGCCCGTAGGCGCCGGTGCGGTAGATGGTGCTGACCGCCCCTGCATTGGCAGCCCCGGCGGTCAAAAGGGACGCGACGACAGTGACGCTTGCCAGGATCGGGAATCGACGCATACCCATGGTCTCCAGAGGTCGGTGGTGGCGCAAGTGTAGGCAAGGAGGGCGCTGGCGCAAGATTGCGCCTTGCGGAATCACGACGCGCTTCTCAATCGGGCCCGATTCGCGCCGGTAATTATGAGGCCGTTCAGAGTTCTGCGCGACCCTGCTCGCCGGCCGGGACCTCGAGGAGGTCCTCCGGCGTATTCACGTCGATCGCGGCGCCCGGCATCGGGACCCGCACGACCCGCTCGGAGTGGCGGCGAATGACGACCCTGGGGTCTGCGTCGCCACGCAGGCCGAGCAAGTCGGAGAAGGCCCAGCCCGGGAAGATGGCGGGCAGCGCTGGCGCGCCGCCGTAAAGGGCGGCGGCGATCAGCACCGGGTGGCGGCGCCATGCGACGCGCAGCCGCAGCAGGTCGTCGGAGGTCACCGCAAGCTGGTCGGCAAGCAGCAGCATCAGGCCCTCGCATCCCGGTGGCGCCGCATTGACCGCGGCCCGCACTGAGCTGGCGAGTCCTTCCTCCCAGCCTCGGTTCAGCACCAGCGAAGCCCCCGACCGACGCAGGACCGGAGCAATGTCGGTGGCCCCGGCCCCTAGCACCACGGTGACCGACCGGCCCGCCGCCCGGGCCGCATTCGAGACCGCCCGGTGCAGAACCGGCGTCCCGGCCAGGCGGATGAGTTGTTTCGGGCTCCCGAAGCGGGTCGAAGGGCCCGCCGCCAGGATGGCTGCGTGCAGTCCGGGGGAGTCCGCGTCTCGCATGGAGTGTAGTTTGCCTGCCGCGCTGCAAGAAGATACAGTCCCTTGCACCGAAACCGAGGTGTCCCCCGTCAGACCATGCCCGGCCTGACCCGTCGCCTGCCGGCGATCGGTCGGCGTGCCCCCGCGGGCGGCTGCAACGGAGCCCTGCATCGTGGAATCCTGGAAAGTACACAAGTTCGGCGGGTCGAGCGTCGCGGACGCCGCCTGCATGAAGCGCGTTGCCGAGATCGTCGAGGCCGATCCTGCCTCGAGGAAGGCGGTCGTCCTCTCGGCCTGCCGTGGCGTCACGGACAGCCTCCTGGGCCTGGTTTCGATGGCTGAGCGCCAGGACCCGGCGCTCGAGGATCGCATCCAGGACCTGCGCATGCGCCACGTGGGCATCGCCCGCGAGCTCATCGGCGGCGGCGAGTCCTACGATGAATTCATCGTCCAGCTCGACCAGGACTGCCAGGACATCGCCGGGATCCTCCAGGCGGTGCGGCTGGTCCGCTCGGCCTCGACGACGCTCAGGGACCTGATCGCCGGCTACGGTGAAATCTGGTCCACTCGCATGTTCGAGCGCTACCTGAAGGCTCGGGGCACCGGCGCTGGCCGCGTCCAGTGGCTCGACGCGCGCAAGGTGCTGCTGGTCGAGTGGGGACCGCTCGGGCCCGGCATCCGCTGGGACCAGTCGCGCGACAACCTGCATGCGCAGGTCGAGCCGGGCTTCACCGGCACCCTGGTGGTCACCGGCTTCATTGCCACCGACACCCAGGGCCTGCAGACGACCCTCGGCCGCAACGGCAGCGACTTTTCCGCCTCGATCTTCGGCTCGCTGCTCGACGCCGGCGAGATCGTCATCTGGACCGACGTGGACGGCGTGCTGAGCGCCGACCCGCGCCTCGTGCCCGAGGCCCAGGTGATCGATGCGCTCTCCTACAACGAAGCCATGGAGCTCGCGTATTTCGGAGCCAAGGTCATCCACCCGCAGACCATGGCTCCGGCGGTCCACAAGCGCATCCCGATCTGGATCAAGAACACGTTCGCGCCGGACAAGGCGGGAACGGTCATCCACGACCGCACTGCGCCGAGCCCGCTGGTCAAGGGCATCACGACCGTCGAGAAGATCGCGCTCGTGAACCTCGAAGGCGCCGGGATGATCGGCGTCCCGGGGACGGCGCACCGCCTGTTCGGCGCACTGCGCGAGGAAGGCATCTCCGTGATCCTGATCTCGCAAGGCAGTTCGGAGCACTCGATCTGCTTCGCCGTGCCGGAGGTCGAGGCCGACCGCGCCGAGCGTGTCGTGCGCCGGGCTTTCGATCCGGAGTTGCGCGAAGGGCAGATCCAGAGCGTCGAGGTCAATCGCAACTGCAGCATCCTGGCCGTCGTGGGCGACGGGATGGCCGGTGCGCACGGCGTGGCGGCGCAGGTCTTCAGCGCGCTCGGCAAGGCCAGCGTCAACGTCCGCGCGATCGCCCAGGGCGCATCGGAACGCAACATCTCGGTCGTCATCGACGGGCGCGGCAGCGCGCGGGCGCTGCGGGCCGTGCATTCGAGCTTCTACCTGTCCGCGCACACGGTGTCGATCGGCCTCATCGGGCCGGGGCTCGTGGGCGGTGCGCTGCTCGACCAGATCGCCTCGCAGGCGGACCGCCTGCGGCGCGACTTCAAGCTGGACCTGCGCGTGCGCGGCATCGCCGGCACGAAGAGCATGCGCCTGGCGCAAACGCAGGTGGATCTCGCACGCTGGCGCGACGAGTACGCGGCGGGCGAGGGGCCGGTGGACCTCGAGCGCTTCGCCGATCACGTGCACGCGGACCAGATTCCGCACGCCGTCATCATCGACTGCAGCGCGAGCGCCGAAGTCGCGACGCGCTACGCCCACTGGCTCTCCGAAGGCATCCACGTGGTGACGCCGAACAAGAAGGCGAACAGCGCGGCCTACGGCTACTACGAGCAGTTGCGGGAGGCGCGGCGGTCTGCCGGTGCCCACTATCTGTACGAGGCGACGGTGGGCGCCGGGCTGCCGGTCATCCAGACGCTACGCGACCTGCGCGAGACGGGCGACGAGATCCGGCGCATCGAGGGCATGTTCTCGGGCACGCTCGCCTACCTGTTCAACACCTGGGACGGCAGCCAGTCGTTCTCGTCGATCGTCAGGCAGGCCAAGGCCCTCGGGTACACCGAGCCCGATCCGCGGGATGACCTGTCGGGCATGGACGTCGCGCGCAAGCTCATCATCCTCGGGCGCGAGATGGGGCTGCGACTCGAACTCGCGGACGTCGTCGTCGAAAGCCTCGTGCCGGCGGCACTTGCGGGCGGCGGCATCGAGGAATTTCTCGAGCGGCTGCCGGAGTTCGACGAGCCGATGCTGGCACGGTTGCGCGCGGCACACGCGCACGGGCACGTGCTGCGCTACGTCGGTTCCCTCGGCGCGGACGGCCAGGCGAAGGTGGGCCTCGTGGAACTGCCGGTCTCCCATCCGTTCGCGAACATCGCGCTCACGGACAACATCGTGCGCTTCCAGACGGCGCGCTACGACAAGAACCCGCTGATCGTGCAGGGCCCGGGCGC
>DAOMFD010000146.1:0-2464 GCA_035429605.1 Steroidobacteraceae bacterium
TGCTCGGGTGCGAGGACCCGCAGCGTCACGCCGATCACCACCACGTCGGCCGCCAGCGCGGCAGGCCAGCGCATGCCCCACCAGTCGAGCGTGTAACCGAACCACAGTGTCGCCACGCCGAACACGATCAGGAACAATGCGAAGGGGGCGATCACGCCGGTCTGCGACAGGAGCACGGCGCTGGTTGGCAGCGCACCGAGCACCGTGATCCAGCCCACGGCGCGCAGTCGCCGGTGTGCGGCCACGAACAGCAAGGCGGCCGTCAACACGGTGACCGCCATCGCGCTCGAGCTTCCGCCCAGCACCTTGAACTTCGTCGCGGCTTCCACCAGCAGCGGATAGGCGATCAGTGCGGCGCCCAGCGCATGGAAGACCGCACCCGGGACCTCGCCGCGCCCGCCCGCGCGGTCGGCGAAGTACAACCAGACCATCGCGTAGGCGAATCCGACCGACAGCCCGAGTGGCGGAACGAGCACGCCCGACTCGGTCATCGCGCGCAGGAAGAATCCGCCGGCCAGCACGAGGAACAGCCGGCCCACGAGGGTGAGGATCGCGATCGGATCGTATGGATCCCGCCGGGCGGCCTTGGTGGCCGCTGCCTGCGGCGCTCCTTCCTCACGCGTTCGCGGCGCGGAAGGGCTGCTGGCGACGCCCGCCTCCAGGATTTCGACGCGCTGCTGCAGCAACCGGACGGACTGCTGAAGCTCCGCCACGACGGCCTCGAGACCTGCGTTGCGATCGTCCACGGTGCCCCCCTGGTGCCGCGTCGTTGTCGGTCTGCGGTCACGCGCCGCCGCGCGGGACTGCTGCCGCATCACTACAGCCTGGCGCGCAAAAAGCCATGAGGGATTGCCGAAACTCGACGCAGCGCGGGGAGGCCGCAGTACGTCACGCTGCCCGCGGGCGCGGCGAGTCACTGCCCGAGCATGTAGATCTGCCAGAGGTCCTTGCTGGTCATCTTGAGCACAGGCCGGACGGCGAGCTGCCCGGCCCGGCCGATGCTGCGCTCCAGGTACTGCATCTCGGCGAGCTTCTCGCGCGTCTCATCGTCGAGCGGCGCGTCGATGCCGTTCTCGCGCATGATGAGCACGCCCTTCGCGCGCAACGCCAGCTCCACGTGCAGGCGCATGTAGCAGAGCATGTCGGCGACCACTTCGCCGCGCATGTTCTCCTGCAGCGAGTGCAGGTACGTCCCGGCGTGCGAACTCGAGAACTCGCCGGAGTTGATGAGCTCGAGCAACTCGATGTCGGAGTCCAGGTCGGCCTCGAGCCAGTCGCGGAGCGACGCTTCGCTGCGGCGGAACACGTAGTGCATGAGCGGCGGCAGGGCGACCAGGATCCCGAAGGTCGCCAGGACGGGCCGTGCGAGCAGGTGATTGAATGCCGAGTGCAGCGCCGCGGCGGCGAGCAGCCCGGGCAGGAACGCCGACACCGTCGCATCCGGCCGCTTCTCGGCCAGCGCGACCGACACGATCGCGAAGATGGACGTGGCGCCGCCATGCATGATCGCCGTGCCGAAGCCGCGGATGATCTCGACCGCCACATGCGTGTCCGGGCGCGATGCCAGGTAATAGACGTTCTCGACGAGCGCGAATCCCGAACCGACCGCGAAGCCTGCGATCGCGGCGTCCACCAGCAGGCCGATGCGGCGCGTGCGGATCAGGAACACGAGTATGGCCGCCTTGAGCGATTCCTCGAGCAGCGGCGAGAAGTAACGCGAGTAGGTGACGAACTCGACCTGCAGCAGGTCGAGCAGCACCCCGTTCAGGTAGTAGCTGGCACCCGCTGCCAGCGCCCCCGCGGCCATCGCGAGCGCCACGAAACGCCTGCTGACCAGCTTGAAGGTGTCGAGATAGACGAGCGCGGCCAGGAAGATCAGCACCGGCATCAGCGCGACCGGCGCATTGGCCAGGGACTGCGGGCTCATCCGGTCGCGCCCTGCGGATACGGCGGCCTACAGGATCTTGAGGGAGACCATGAACTCGCCCTTGTCACGATCGTCACCGAAGCCCACCGCGTACCCGAAGGACAGCATCATCGGCAGCCCTTGCATGACCTGCAACTGGAAATCGACCTGCACCCCGGCGTCGTAGGCGTCCGACCGGGAGCGGCTCTCCTGCGGGTCGAGCAGCAGCGCGGTGGCAAAGATCGCCGGACGCGCCCAGCTCACGTAGAAACCCGGCGTGCCCAGGTGCTCGAATCGCAGCGGCGGAAGGTCCCACTCGAGCAGCGACTTGAAGAAGACCTTGCCGCCGAGCGCATCGATCTCGTAGCCCGGCATGCTGAAGATGTCGCGATAACGCTTTGGATCACCGTGGTCCACGTAGTTGTTGCCGAAGCCGCCGAAGTACGCGTTCGTCAGCGGATTGTCGCTGCTTCCGGACGACACCCCGGCGTAGTTGCGCGTCCAGATCGACGAGTGGCCGATCGGCAGCTGGAACCCCAGGTCGAACTCGCCGAGCAG
>DAOMFD010000146.1:2564-4922 GCA_035429605.1 Steroidobacteraceae bacterium
ACCTTGGTCGGCCCGAACAGGTCATAGAAGTCCGCGGCGTTCCACTTGAGCGTCGCGGTCCAGAACGAGTGGTGGAACGTCGCCTGCGCATGCCCCCGTTGCTTGCCCGGCAACGAGTCGTCCGGGCTGTAGCCCGCGGTGAGCGACGCCGTGTCGAAGCCGATCGGATCGCTGAACTGCGCGTTCATGCCGTAGGAGACCGAGTCCTTGTAACCCTGGATCACGGGATACAGGGACTCGAGGCCGATCTCGCGGACGGCCGAGTATTCGCCCTCCCGCTGCACCTGTGCCCGGTAATCGATGCTGTCCGGCGAGCCCGCGACCCAGCTCTGCACGACCGGCCATTTCGTCGCGACCTGCTCGCCGAGGAAGGTGATTGCGCTCAGGTCCTCCGTAACCTTCGGCTCGATGGTCGCCGGGACGAAGCCGCGAGCGGTGTAGTGGAAGACGACCAGCCGCGAGTCGTCGAGTTCGATGGGCCGGAAGAATCCGATCTCCGCGTTCGACAGCGCGTCGAGCTGCCCGGTCGCCAGCTCGTAGCGATAGATGTTCGATACCCCGGTGTAGAAGGAGCTGCCGAGCAGGTACTTCCCGTCGCGGGAGAATGCGAACCCCTCGGGAACCGCGCTGCCGAGCATGAACTTGCGGGTCGGCGTCGCATCACCGGCGAGCAGTGCCGCCGTCGGCATCACGCGGACCTGCATGACCTGCATGCGCGGGTTCTTCTCGTCCGGCCCCGCCACCGACATCGACAGCAGCGCTCCGTCCGGCGAAATGTCGAGGTCGAACGGCACCTCGCTGAAGGGGAACACGTGGACGCTCTGCCAATCCTTGTACGGATACGGAATGCGCACCAGGATCACGAATCCGTTGTTCGTCCTCAGGCCCCAGATCGAGCGGTCGACGGGGTTGAAGACGAGGTCGCCGATGCGCGCGCCCTTGAGCAGCAGGCGTGAGGTGCGCGTCTTCAGGTCGAACGCCATCAGGTTGCGGTAGTTGAGATTGTCGGTCGTGTAGAAGAGCGTCTCCGTCGCCGGGTCGTAGGCGAGCGACGTGACCCGAACCGAGACGGCGCCGAGGATCTCCTGCAGTTCCTGCACGCGGCCGTCGGCGATCGAGATCTCGACGAGGTGCGGGACGCGCCCGGGATAGCGCACTCCGGCAAAGAGCTTGGTACCGTCGGCGCTCAGGTAGGCGCGCGAGATCGCTCCCAGCCCTTCCGGCGCGACGTCGTGATACGGGGTGATCGGGTGCTGGCGCACCGATTCCAGGTTCTTCTGCTGGAAGCCGCGCTCCCACCGCACCCAGTCCTGCCACGCGGTCGCGAGCGGCATGCCGTACACGCGCTGGAACTCGTCGGCGTAGTAGCGCTCCGAGTCCGGTCCGCGGCTCCACCACTCGACCAGCTTCTCCGGACCGTACACGAGCCCGAGGTAGCTCATGAAACGCGTCCCGTAGAGGTACGCGTTGGCACCGACCTGAAAGTCGACCTCGGTGCCTTTCGAGACGAGCGCCAGGGGGTCGTAGAACAGCGCGTCGTCGCGGACCATCGCCCGGAACACCATCTCGTCGTAGCCACCCTGCGCGCGGCCGAGCCCGCCGCCGAGCCACGTTTCCATGAACACGGCGCTGCCTTCGAAGTACCAGCGCGGCGAGGAGGCTCGCGGCACGGTGAGGTAGTAATAGAGGATCGACTCCGGGTGCTCCGCCACCGGGGCCACCTTGCCCATGAAGATGCGCCGCCAGTGCATGTCGGTGGCATTCGCCATGTCCGAGGCCACGAGGTGCACCGCCTCGTGATTGGCGATGGTGAACATGCGCTCGCCCGGGCTGAAGGTCTCGAAGTTCAGCACCATCGGCGCGATGGTGACGAAGACCCGGTCCCGGGGCGCCGCCAGCACGGTGGTCGCATTGCCGCGGTCGGAAAAGTCCTGCAGGAGGACCGACGCCTTGCCGTCCGGGACGTAGCCGAAGATCTTCTTCTGGGAGGCGAGCGCGTTCAGGAAGCACTGCGTCGCGTACGGCACGAGGTAGTCCTCGGCCGGCGCGAAGTCGACCATCCGCAGGTGCTCGGTTTCCAGGAAGTTGATGCCGTCCGCGCGGACCGCGGACTGGACGACGAGCAGCACGAGCGCGGCCGGAAGGAACCGCCCTCCCTGCAGGCGATGACGCGGGCGGGTCTCCCCGTCGCGACGGTCCACGTGTCTTGCTGCCGGTCTTTATCTGGCGCCGGGTGCAGGAGCGGCCCGCCCCGCCGGGACGAGCCACTCCCTCCGCAAGCGCGACCCCGCCCAAGGGCGGGGCCTCATCCGGCTACTGATGCGCGTCAGCAGCTTTGGCTGCGTCGGCCGCCTTGGC
>DAOMFD010000147.1:0-4875 GCA_035429605.1 Steroidobacteraceae bacterium
CCGTCGCGCTGGCCCGCACACTACCTGGCCTGGACGACCGCCGGCGGCGACCACGTGCCCTCGCCGGCCGGCAGGATCGACGGTGCCTCGGTCTTCGGCCAGTACAGCCGCATCACGAGGTACACCGTGTCGTTCGGCGCGGGGAGCCAGTTGGCTTCCTTGTCCTTGCCGGGCGAGTCCTTCTGGATGTAGATCGTCAGCGAGCCGTCCGGATTCTTTTTCATTCCGGGCAGCATTGGCGAGTTGATCAGGTAGCGGTTGATCGGGTTCTCGATCAGCAGCTGGCTCTTGCCGTCGTACATCGTCACCGACCAGAACGCGTTGACCGGCGGCAGCTCGCCCTTGGCGAAGGTCAGCGTGTAGTCGTGCTTGCTGGTGTCGATCGTCTGGCCGGTCGAGTCGACGCGCGTCATCGGGTACATGGCCTCTTCGGCGTTGTTGCCGTAGATGCCGGCCTTCGCGGCGGCGGCGCGCAGCAGCCAGTCGCCCTTGTAGAACGCGCGGTCACCGAACGCCGAGCCGACGTGCCAGCCGTTGATGCTCTTGCCGATCGAGCTCGAGGCCTTGTCGATCTTCTCGAACGCCTGCTTGATCGCGAGGCCGAACGCGGCCTTCTGCTCGAGCGAGAGGTCCTTGAAGTCGAAGGTCTTGCCCGGACCGATGCCGATGCTCGCGAACTTCGCGCGCAGCGGCGCGTCGGCGGCGGCCGGGCCGATGGCCGGCGCGAACTGCAGCAGGAAGTCGAGGAAAGCCGGGAATTCGGTCTTGAATGGATCCTCGCCGACGAACTTCGGGAAATCGATCGCAGGCGCGGCCGCCGGTGCCGGCTGGCCGAGGAACGCCGACAGTGGCTGCACCTTGTAGCCGGCCTGGATCTTCTTGACGTTGTCGATGTCGGCCGGGTTGAACAGCTGCGTCCGGTAGATGATGAAGCTGAACTGGGTCTCGGACTGGAACACCTTGGCGATGCCCGCGGGCGTGTCGCCCGACCAGTCCGGCCCGGCGATCATGTAGCAGCCCGGGTCGTTGCCGGTGGCGCGGCTGCCGATGTACCCGTAGTTGAACGAGTAGAGGTCGGTGAGCTGCACCGAGTAGTAGCGCTTCTTCTCGACGGCCGGGACGCAGAGCACCAGCGGCTCGGCGCGCAGGTCCGCCTGCAGCATCGAGTACGGGGTGTCCGAGTTCGGCGTGACGATCGCGGTGTCCTTCGGCGTGAAGGTCTTCGAGTCGTTCCAGATCTGGTTGAACGGGGCCTTGTACTGCGGCGAGGTCGTGTCGACGTTGAATTCGTACATCGCCTTGTACGCCGCGATCATCGGAAAGCCGTAGATGTAGGCTTCCTCAGCGATCGCCTTGATCTCCTCGATGCCGGGGGCGGCGACGCCGGCGGCGGCGTCGGTCTTTGCCGCCTCGGTGACGGCGTCGCCCGGCTTGGCGCAGCCGCCCAGCACGACTGCGGCGACGGCCCCGCACAATGTGATCAGGACCAGGGCAGGTGCCCGCTTGTTCTTCGTCTTCTCGGCGCAATCGAAATCCACGGGGGTTCTCCTACGCGTTCACGCGGCACGAAGCGCGCATTGTAAAGGGAGACGACATCTGCGCCACCATCGGCCATGCGGCGCGGATGCCGGCCCGGACCGACTCAGCACGGGTTGGCCGATTGCTCCCGGCAGCCGGAGCCAGACGCCCACCCACCCCCGAGCGCTCTGATCAGCTGCACACTTGCGCGGAGCTGGCGGGTCGTGAGGTCCTGAGCGTCGCGGCGGGTCTGCAGCGCCGATGCCTGGGACACGGTGACCTCGAGATAGCTCGCGGCACCGGCCCGGTACCGGTTGGTCGACAGGTCCACGGACCGCTGGGTCGCGGCGACCGCCGCGGCCTCCGACACGGCCGCCTGCCGGTAGTTGTCGAGCAGCGCGAGGCTGTCCTCCACTTCCTGGAACGCACCGAGCACCACGCTGCGATAGTTCGCGCCGGTTTCGTCGAGCACGGCCTCCGCGTGCGCGACGTCGGCCTGGCGTCGGCCGCCATCGAACAGGTCCATGAGCAGCGTCGGGCCGATCGCCCAGAACACGTTGGGGGCGGTGACCAGGTTCGCGAACTCGGTGCTCTGGTAACCGTAGGTCGCGTCGAGACGGAGTTGCGGGAAGAAGGCCGCCTTCGCGACACCGACGCTCGCATTCGCGGCCTCGACGCGACGCTCGGCCGCCAGGATGTCGGGACGCCGCTGCAGCAGCGTGGAAGGCACGTCGACCGGGACGTCGGGCAACGGGATCGCGTCGGTCCGCGGTGCGATCGAGAAGTCCGGCGCGGGCACGCCCACCTGCGAGGCGATGGCGTGCTCGACGACGGCGCGCTGGCCGACGTACTGCTTCAGCAGCGAGCGCGCCGCCTCGAGCTGGGCCTCGGCCCGCGAGACGTCGAGTCCCGAGGCGATCCCGCCCACATGACGACTCTGGACCAGCTCGAGCGCGCGGCGGAATGCGGCCTCGGTCTCCGTCAGCAGCTCGATCTGGCGGTCCAGCCCGCGCAGGATGAAGTAGCTCTCGGCCAGCAGGGCCTGCAGGCTCAGGCGCGCCGCATCGAGGTCCGCGCGGGCGGCCTCGTCGAGCGCCCGGCCGGCGGCGACCTCGTTGCTCACGCGGCCCCACAGGTCGAACTCGTAGCCGAGACCAAAGCCTAGCGCCACCGAGTCGTATTCATTCGGCGAGTTGGGCCCGAGCACCCGCAGCGGCTTCGACTCCGACTGCCGGTCGCGCTGGGCATTGAGCGCGGTCGAGAGCGTCGGGAACAGGTTCGAGCGGATGGCCTGGTAAGCCGCGTTGGCCTCCTTGTAGCGGGCCAGCGCCGCGGCAAGATCGGGGCTGTTGGCGATCAGCTGCTGTTCGAGCGCGTCGAGTTCCGGATCGCCGTACAGCGTCCACCACGCATCGGGCTGCAGCGGCCGGGCCGCCTCGGCTCGTTCACCGCCGGACGCCTCCTTGTAGCTGGCGCCGACGGGGACACTCGGCACCTCGAGCACGGGCGCCTGCGAGCATGCCGCGAGCGCCAGCAGCGTCGCGAGCGCCGCCGCGAGGGACTTGCGACTAATGCCCGGCATGCCCGTCCTGGCCCTTCGCACCGGCAGCGCCCGGTTTCTCGGCCGGCGCCGCGACGCGCACCGCATCGCCATTCGCCACGCCGTCGGGAGGATTCTCGATCACCTTGTCCGTCGGGGTGATGCCGGCCGACAGCTCGACCGTCGCCCCCATGTCGCGCGACAGCGTGACCGGCTTGAGCACGACCTTGTCGCCGGTGCCCAGCGTCGCGACCTGCAGCCCGTCCTTGTCGAAGATCAGTGCGCTCGCCGGGATGCTCAGGGCGCCCGCAGCGGAGGGAATGTCGAATCGAACGCGCGCAAATCCGCCGGGGAGCAGCTCCGAGCTCGCATTGGCGACCGTCAGCTGCACGAGCATGCTGCCGGAGGCCGGGTCGATGGCATTCGACGTGGACTGGACCGTCGCCGCGTATTGCCGGCCCGGCCGTTCCGGGACCGTGAGCGTCGCCTCGGTGCCGGGGTGGACCTGCGACGCGTAGTTCTGCGGCACGTTCACGTAGACACGGAGCTTGCCCAGGTCCGCGACCACGAACAGTTCCGGGCCCTGCGCGCTGCCGACGTTGATCAGTGCGCCGACGTCGGTCTCACGACGGGTGACCACGCCGTCGAACGGCGCGACGATGCGCGCGAACTGCTTCAGCGCCTGGTAGCGATCCACGTTCGCCTGCAGCGCCCGCACCTCGGCCTGCCTGGCCGCGAGATCCGCGGTCTTCTCCTCGACTTCCTGCTGCGAGACCGAGTCGCTCGCGAGCAGCGACTGCCAACGCTTCGCCGTGGTCTCGGCCAGCGCAGCATTCGCCCTGGCATTTGCCAGCTCCGCCTGCGCCTGCAGCAGCTGCTGGTCGAGGTCCGGTGTCTCGATCTCGGCGAGCAGCTGTCCGGCGCGGACCTTGGTGCCGATGTCGGCGTACCAGGCCTTGAGATAGCCGCTGACACGCGCGTAGATCGGCGCCTGTGCGAACGCCTCGACCCGGCCCGGCAGCTCGAGTGGTGCGCCGGCCGCGGCAGGCCCGGGCGTGACGATCGTGACGGTGGGCACCGCGGCATCGGCGGTGCGGTCGCGCAGTCGCTGCGCGTCGACGATCCGCGTCGCCGCCCCGTACACGACGACGACGACCGCCGCGAAGGCGGCGATCGTGACGATCCGGCGGACCGTGCGCGCCGGCGACGCGGGCGACGGGGTATCAGCTGGCATGAAGTTCTCCTGGCATCGCGGCCTGCCCGGCCAGCGCCCGCCGGCGGCCGTGTACGAGGCTGAAGACGACCGGCACGAAGACGAGCGTGGCGACCGTCGCGAAGCACAGGCCGCCGATCACTGCGCGCCCGAGGGGTGCGTTCTGCTCGCCGCCTTCGCCGAGGCCGAGCGCCATCGGCAGCATGCCGATGATCATCGCGAGCGCCGTCATGAGGACCGGCCGGAAGCGCACGAAGCCGGCCTCGAGCGCGGCCTGCGCAGGGTCGGCGCCCGCGTCGAGCCGCTCGCGTGCGAAGGCGATCACCAGCACGCTGTTGGCCGTGGCGATGCCCATGCACATGATGGCTCCGGTGAGCGCCGGCACCGAGAGCGTCGTGTGCGTCGCGAACAGCATCCACACGATGCCGGCCAGCGCGGCCGGCAGGGCCGTGATGATGACGAACGGGTCCGTCCACGACTGGAAATTCACGACGATCAGCAGGTAGATGAGCACGATCGCGCCCGCCAGGCCGAACAGCAGGCCCGTGAACGCGTGATCCATGGTGCGGACCTGTCCGACCAGCTCGACCGACGAGCCCTTCGG
>DAOMFD010000148.1:0-4862 GCA_035429605.1 Steroidobacteraceae bacterium
GCGGACGCTCCCGGCAATACCAGCCGATGTGCTTGCGCGCGATCCTGACCCCCGCCTCTACGCCGTAGAATGCGTACAAATCGCGCAAGTGAGCCGTGATGATATCACGCGTTTCCGCGGCAGCAGGAGCGGCGGGTTGTGCCGTCCCGGATAGCACGGCCTCGATCTCGCGGAAGATCCACGGCCGCCCCTGGGCTGCGCGGCCGACCATGACGCCGTCGGCGCCGGTCGCGCGAATGACCTCGCGGGCCTTGACAGCCGAGTCGATGTCGCCGTTGGCGATCACCGGGATGCGCACCGCCTGCTTGATCGCGGCGATCGTCTCGTATTCCGCCTCGCCCTCGAAGCGGCACGCGCGGCTGCGGCCGTGCACGGCGAGCGCGCAGACGCCCGCGGACTCCGCGATTCGCGCGATCGCGACGCCGTTGCGCCGCTCGCGGCTCCAGCCCGTGCGGATCTTGAGCGTGACCGGCACGCCCGCGGCGCGCACCGTGGCGTCGAGGATCGCCGCGACCAGTTGCTCGTCGCGCAACAGGGCCGACCCGGCGTCCTTGCTGCAGACCTTCTTCGCCGGGCAACCCATGTTCACGTCGATCACCTGCGCGCCGGCATCCACGTTGCGGCGCGCGGCGTCCGCCATCGCCGCGGGGTCGCCCCCGGCAATCTGCACGACGCGCGGCTCGGGCTCCCCGGAGTGATCGCGCCGGCGGATCGACTCCGCGGTGGACCAGAGCCGCGGGTCGGCGGACATCATCTCGCCGGCCGCCAGCGCCGCGCCCATCCGGCGGCAGAGCCGGCGAAACGGCAGGTCGGTCACGCCCGCCATCGGGGCGAGCAGGACGCGCCCGCCTGTGTCGTATGGGCCGATCCGAATGGCGTCCATCTCAGGTCCGGTTCCCGGCGCAGCGCAGCAACTGGGCGGACTCACGGAGGCAGGCGTCGAGCTGGTAACCGACCGCGTCGGGCCCCGGCTTGACGATCACGACCTCGGCCTCGGTGCTGGCGCCCGGGCCCAGCAGGCGCGCAGATTCCGATGGATTCTTCAGATACTCCGCCGGCTCGAAGTCGCGCACGGCGACGGAATCCCCGTAGCGATCGTCGAGTTCCAGGCGCAGGATCGGGTGCGGCTGCGCGAATGCCGCTCGATTCGTGATGCTCGCGCGCACTGTGAGCCGGCCGCCCGTGTCGGCGTCGCTCGCCGTGCTCCAGCGGCGCAGCTCGAATGCCGCGAGGTCCCAGTTGGGCGACAGGGGCACGCCGAGCCGTGCGTACACGTCCTCCAGCACGGGTCCGATGCGGGGGTGTCGCACGAGGTCCTGCCTGAACTGGTGCGTGACCTGGGCGAGCAGGCCCAACGCGAGCAACAGGCAGCCGAACGACCAGGCCAGCGCCGAACGGCTCACCCCCCGCCGCTCGTCGTCCGCGTCGAAGTCGGGGATGGATTGCTCCGCGGAACGGCGCCAGCGCAGTTCGGCGATGGACGCCACCTCCGCCGGCCTGGTCGCAGACGTCGCCGTCGCGCTTGGCGTCGGCTCGGCCCGTCGCGCCGTACGTGGAGCAGTCTCGAGCAGGATGTCGAGCGTGCGCTCCGGAATCGGGCCCGAGTCGGGCGCGAGTGCCGCCTCGGTTGCCGCCGGCGGGGGCGCGCCCTCGATGGCGACGGCGTCCGAGTCGGCCGGAAACGCGGAGTCCGGCACGTCCGTGAGGATCTCGAATTCGGCCGTGGAGTCCAGGTCGTCGTCCACCCCGAGGATGGACTCGATGCTGATCTGCTCGCCCTCGAGCGTGATGTCCTCGACCGGCTGGCTCTCGCTCACCAGGACGAGCGGATCCTCGGCGTCCGTGGGTCCAGCTGCTTCATCGGCGCGGGCGGCACCGCTGCGCTCCTGCCAGGCGGATCCTTCGACGAATACCTTCTCGATGTCGTCCGCGGTGAAGTGGAATTCCGTGATGGTCACCGGGCCGGGCGTCGCTGCGACATCATTGGCGGCTTCCGCGACGGGGTCGCGCCGTGCGTCGTCGTCGGACGGGGGTACCGCGTCGTCCAGCCGGTCGAGCGCGTTGAACGCGCTGCCGCAGCGCCCGCAGCGCACCGTGCCGCCGGCCGCGCGCAACGCGGCCGCGCGCACCCGGAAGCGGGCGTTGCATTCAGGACATTGCGTGTACATCAATCGGCTCGGTTGTTCCGTCAGGCCGCGCGTCGCCGCCCGCCGATCAGCCCCCAACCTTCGCGCGTCGCGGTGAAGGCGATATCAAACCACGGCCGGTAAGCGGCTGTCACGGCGTCGACCTGCGACGTGAGCACCCCGCTCAACGCCAGTTCGCCGCCCACCCGCACGGCCGCGCCGAATCGCGGCGCGAGCTCGGCGAGCGGGCCGGCCAGGATGTTCGCGACCAGGATGTCCACCGACCCTGGAGGGAGTCCCGGTTCCGAGGTCACGGCGAGGCCCGCGTGCACGCCGTTGCGAAACGCGTTGTCGCGTGTCGCGATCAGGGCCTGCGGATCGATGTCGATCGCGCGCACGCTGGCGGCGCCGAGCTTGAGCGCGGCAATGGCCAGGATGCCGCTGCCGCATCCGTAGTCCACGACCGCGCAGCCGTGGAGGTCCCGCGCGTCGAGCCACTCGAGGCACAGCGCGGTCGTCGGGTGAGTCCCGGTGCCGAACGCGAGTCCCGGGTCGAGTTCGATGCGGACGGCGTCGGCGTCACCGGCAGGCTGGCCGCCCGGGCAGACCCACAGGCGACGGCCGAAGCGCATCGGGCGGAAGTCCTTGAGCCATTCGCGTTCCCAGGCCTTGTCCTCGATGGTGACCAGCTGCGGAGGCGGCAGGCCGGGAAACCGGGCGGCAATATGGGAGACGACGGCCCGTCCGTCGGCGGACGCATCGAAGAGTGCTCGCAGCCTCACCGTCGGCCACAACGGCGTGGCGCCCGGCGCGGGCTCGAGGACCGGGTCGTCCGCGGCGTCCTCGAGCGTGACGGCCACCGCGTCGAGCCCGGCCAGCGCGTCCTCGAACGGCGCCGGATCCGAGCTGCCGATGTCCAGGGTGACCTGCAGGAATGGCATCGTCCTAATCGTCCGCTCGTCATCTCGCCTGCGGCAGGGCCGGCCCGCTTGTGTCCGGGGAGGCGCAAGGGCATCCTCGCCACTCCGGACGCGCAGCGTAAACGAAGCCGGTGCGCGCGGGTCGCCCGGACGAGCCTCCCCCCCCCCTCATCTGGAGGAGGTACGCCCGGAAGCCCGCGCCCGGAACATGGCCGCCCGAGAGCGTGACTCAAGAGGGGAGACCTCAAGTGACTGATATCACGAATGCCGGCGGCCGGCCGGCACAGGTCCGCGTATTCAGCATCCTGCTGGTCGCGAGCGCTATCTTCATGGCATTGCTCGGCTGGTCGGCCGGGGCCTACTACGTGCCGGCGATGTGCCTCGTGCTGCTGGCGGCGCTGCTCTGGTCGGGGCGCGCGGGTGGCCTGTTCAAGTGGGTCCTCCTCGTCAACCAGGTGGCCGGCCTGGTGCTGGTCCTCGTGCTCTGGCTGGGCGACGGACTCGGCGCCCACAAGCTCGACGTGTCGGGCGTCGCGCTGCTCGTGAACCTGCTCTGCGGAGGCCCGCTCGCGTCGATCCTGGGCGTCGCGCTGCTGCCCGGGCTGCGCAGCGGCAAGCGACTGGCGACCTGGTTCGGCGCGCGGGCGGCGTGAGGCGAGGGGCCAGCATGAACAACATCGGTCGTGTGATCCTGGCGTCGTGCGTCCTCCTCTCCGGCGCTGGCTCGGTGGCAGCCGCGTCGTTCACCGGCAAGGTCACGCTGCCGGACGGGGCGCCCGCCTACGGCGCGATGCTCACGGTGTTCAGCGCCGACCACGCCCAGCGCGAGACCGTTTACACCGCCGCGGACGGCACGTACGCGATCGTGACGCCTTACTCAGGCACGCTCACGCTGCGCGCAAGGCTGGCCAACTACGCGGACGCCACGACCAGTCTGGACGCGTCGCAGGACGCAGTGGGGACGGCCGACCTGCAGCTTGCCAACTTCGCCGACGACCAGGCCGAGTCGGACGCGCTGTCGGCATCGGCGCACAACGCGAAGCTGCAATGGCAGCAGGCCGGGGACCGGCGCGCCTTCGTGAGCCAGTGCAACTATTGCCACCAGATCGGCAATTCCACCACGCGCGCGCCGCGCAGCCACGACCTGTGGATGGCCACCATCACCAAGATGGAAGGCTATTTTGCGATGGTCACCAGGGCGCAGAAGATCCTCTTCGCGAGCGTCCTCGAGCAGGGGTTCGACGGCAAGCCCGTGATCGCGAAGCACGACTACGGCGCGACGGCCGACCTGGCGCGGGCGAAGATCGAGGAGTGGAACGTCGGCGACTCGTTCTCGTTCATCCACGACATGGACGTGGCCGAGGACGGCAAGTTCTACGGCACCGACGAGGGGCACGACAAGCTGTGGATCCTCGATCCCGCGACGGGCAAGGTCGAGACGGCCGACCTGCCGCCGAGCGGGTTGCCACGCGGCGGCACCTTCTCGGGCATGCACCTGGCGATCGGCATCTTCACCGGCAGCCACGGCCCGCACAGCATGGGACAGACCTCCGACGGGCGCATCTGGATCACGAACTCGCTGTCGTCGACGCTGATGTCGTTCGATCCAAAGACCCGGCAGTTCAAGGTCTATCCGGTTCCGGGCGATGCGCTGTACCCGCACACGGTGCGCGTCGATCGCAACGACGTCGTCTGGTTCACGATCGTGGCCTCCAACCAGCTCGGGCGCTTCGACCCGAAGACCGAGCAGATGACCGTCATGCGGCTGCCGCACAACGGCTTCTTCCGCTGGGTCACGGACATGCTGTTCCCGACG